>JBEBJD010000298.1:0-14078 GCA_040080075.1 Hyphomicrobium sp.
CCGCTTCTCCGAAGACATCGACGTCACGGTGTTTCGGGACGACATCGGCGAGCCGGCGACGATCGAGGAGCTCGATGCGCTGAGCGGCAAAAAACGCCCAATGAATTGGCGCTGTCTATCCTGCTCTCCGGCATGACTTTGATCTTTCTGATCGCCGTCACCACGCTGTGGGGTCTTGCTCGTTACTCGGGGACAACGTTGTCGATCACTGTTCTGGTGGCATTGTTGGTTACGCTTATCCCAACTACGATCGGAGGATTGCTATCGGCCATCGGCATCGCCGGCATGGACCGGCTCATCCGGTTCAATGTGGTCGCAACATCTGGCCGTGCAGTGGAGGCAGCCGGCGACGTGGATACGCTGCTACTCGACAAGACCGGCACCATTACATTCGGCAACCGGCTGGCCACTGCCTTTCTTCCAATACCTGGAGTAACAGAGAGTGACGTGGCCAGCGCGGCACTCTTGTCGTCGCTGTCTGACGAGACGCCGGAAGGCCGCTCGATCGTAGCGCTGGCCAAGGGTCAGTACGGGCTCTGCGAGCCCAAACTCGAAGGGACACCCGTTTCCTACATCGCGTTCTCAGCACAGACCCGCCTCTCGGGCATCGACACAGGCGGCCGCGCAATCCGCAAGGGGGCTGTCGACGCGGTCCTAAAACACGCGGGGCTGACCATGGCGGGTGCCCCCGCAGCGTTCCGTGAAGCTGTTGAGACAATCGCACGATCCGGCGGAACCCCGCTGGCGGTGTCAGATGACAACCAATTGCTCGGCGTCATTCATCTCAAGGACGTTGTTAAACCTGGCATCAAAAGACGCTTTGAAGCCCTCCGGTCGATGGGCATTAAGACGGTCATGGTCACCGGAGACAACCCAATCACCGCGGCGGCAATCGCATCTGAAGCTGGTGTTGACGACTATATCGCCGAGGCGACGCCTGAAGACAAACTCGCTTACATCAGGTCCGAGCAGGCAAAGGGGCGACTTATCGCCATGTGCGGTGACGGTACCAACGACGCACCCGCCCTGGCGCAGGCCGACGTAGGTGTCGCGATGCAAACCGGTACTCAGGCAGCCCGCGAAGCCGGCAACATGGTCGATCTCGATAGCAACCCAACGAAGTTGATTGAAGTCACTGAGATCGGCAAACAGCTGCTAATGACACGCGGATCCCTGACCACGTTCTCGATCGCCAACGATGTCGCGAAATACTTTGCGATCATTCCGGCGCTATTTCTGGTCACCTATCCGGATCTCAACGCTCTCAACGTGATGCACCTTGCGACGCCTCAAAGCGCCATCCTTTCCGCTGTGATCTTCAACGCGCTCATCATCATCGCGCTAATTCCCTTGGCATTAAAGGGCATCGCTTACCGCCCCACCGGCGCAGCCGCTTTGTTGCGCCGCAACTTGCTAATCTATGGCCTCGGCGGCCTCATCGTACCGTTCGTTGGCATCAAAATAATAGATTGCGCCGTTTCGGCGTTACATCTGGTCTAAAGGATAACTCACATGCTCAGTTCGCTACGTCCCGCCGTAGTCATGGCCGTCTTGTTCACACTTGTGACAGGCGTTGCCTACCCTCTTGCCATTATGGGCATTGCCCAGGCTGGGCTTCCGTCGTTGGCGAACGGGAGCATTGTTTCAAATGGCGGTGCGCCCGCCGGTTCTTCGCTCGTTGGACAGCTCTTCACCTCTGACAAATATTTTCATGGCCGCCCGTCTGCCGCTGGTGCAAAGGGCTATGATGCGTCCGCCTCATCAGGGTCTAATCTTGGACCGCTCTCAAAAAAGCTGATGGACCGCGTTGGCGCTGATGTGGCTGCGTTGCGTCAAGCTGGACCGGAGAATGTCCCAGCTGACTCCGTAACGGCGTCAGCAAGCGGCCTCGATCCGGACATCTCACCTGCATTTGCAGCCTTACAGGCCGGCCGCATCGCCAAAGCGCGTGGCCTGGCTGCCGATGTTGTACGATCCCTCGTTGAGCTTCATACAAGTTCACCGGTTGCCGGATTTTTTGGTGAAGCTCATGTCAATGTGCTCGCGCTGAATTTGGCCCTTGACGGCAAGTTCGAGCCTCGCGCGAATTAGAGAGATGGCAAAAGATACTATCAGTGCAGCTGCTGAGCGCCGCCCATCTCCGAAAGCTCTTCTCGACCTTGCTCGCAAGGAATCGCGTGGCAAGCTCAAGATATTCCTTGGCGCCGCGCCGGGCGTCGGCAAGACCTATGCCATGCTCGCAGCAGCACGCGCAGTGAAGGAAAGTGGGCTTGATGTTGTGGCCGGCGTCATAGAAACACACGGCCGCCCAGAAACGGCTGCACTACTTGAGGGCTTGGAAGTCCTGCCACGGCGCACCGTGACTTACCGCCGCCGCACGTTAATGGAATTTGATGTCGAAGCGGCCATAGCGAGGCGGCCGGAATTGCTGCTGGTTGATGAGTTCGCCCACACCAACGCACCTGGTCAGTTACACCCCAAGCGCTATCAGGATGTGGAGGAAATACTGCGCGCGGGCATCGACGTATGGACGACGCTCAACATCCAGCATCTAGAAAGCCTGACAGATGTTGTCCAGCGCATAACCGGCGTTCTCGTGCGCGAGACCGTGCCAGACAAAGTTCTGGATGGAGCCGGCGAAATCGTCGTTGTCGACTTGCCGCCTGAAGAGCTCATAAAGCGTTTGAAGGAAGGAAAGGTTTACCTTCCCGAAAACGCGCTTCGAGCTGTCGATCAGTTTTTTAGACCAGCGAATCTTACAGCACTACGTGAACTTTCATTGCGCCGCACAGCCGACCGTGTCGATGAGCAAATGATTGCGCACTTGCGCCAGCAAGGTATTGAAGGACCATGGCCGACCGCGGAGCGTCTGCTGGTTTGTGTCGGCGGCGACGAACAGTCAGAGAAAGTGGTGCGCGCCGCTGCGCGCATGGCGTCTGCGCTTAAATCCGATTGGATGGCGCTCCATGTTGCGCCTAATGATCGCGAGATTACGGATCGAGCCACATTGCGGCGGACTGAAAAGTCGTTGCGCCTTGCCGAGCGCCTGGGAGCAAGCACCGCCCGGCTTAGTGGCAAGAACCTGACCGCAGAGATCCTGAGCTATGCCAAGAAGAACAACATCACACAGATTGTGATCGGTAGGTCCAAGTCCAGTTGGCTGCACCGCCTTCGCGGAAACGTTCTATCCGATCAGATCTTGGCGAGCGGCCGCGATTTAGCCGTCACGGTTGTGACCCCCCAAAATGATCCTGTTCCAAAACCGGAATGGGCTTGGCCGCAGCCAGGGTTGTCATTCTCCGCTTCGGCTTCAGCCTTTCTCGCTGTCGCCATGGCAATTGCAACCGGCAAGATCCTTGAGGCTTTGACCAACCTTCCCAATTTGTCGATGGTTTTCCTCTTTGCCGTGGTCGCCTGTGCACTCATGTATGGCGTCCGCTCTGCCATTGGCGCGGCTATTCTGTCATTCCTGTCGTTCAATTTCTTTTTCATCGAACCACGCTATACCTTCACCGTCGCGGCACCGCACGAGTTGTTTGCACTGTTTATTTTCCTTGTAGTTGCAGCCGTTATCGGAGGGCTAGCCGGCCGTCTGAAGGAGCAGGCAGATGCCACACGCGAGAGAGCAGAGGCGACGCAGTCGCTGTACGATTTTTCGCGGAGATTGTCCGGCGCCGTAAGTCTCGATGACGTTTTGTGGCTCCTCGCCAACCAATCTGCTGCTGCCGTCAAAGGAAAGTCGATCATTCTCATACACGATGGCAAAGACCTCGTGATTCAAGGCGCCTGGCCGCCCGAGGATACCATGGCGACCACGGAATGGGCGGCCGCGCGATGGGCCTACAAGGAGCGCGCGCCAGCTGGACGTTTCACCAGCACGCTGCCTTCGGCCAGTTATCATTTCCGGCCGATGACTTCAAACAACATGCCACTAGCAGTTATTGGTGTCGAAGTGGCCGGGACAGAAGATGCCTTGCCCAGTGCCACCGAAGCAGCACTGCAATCAATTCTTGATCAGGCCGCAATTGCCATTGAGCGCACGCGCCTCGCCGTCGAGGCATCGCGAGTGGAAACTGCGGCCCAGGGTGAACGGCTTAAGTCAGCACTGTTGGCGTCGATTTCACATGACCTGCGAACGCCTCTGGCATCCATTGTTGGCTCCGTTACGGGGCTGCGGACACTGGGCGACCGGATGTCCATCGCGGAGCGCGCCGACCTTCTCCTGACCATTGAAGAAGAGGCGAGCCGGCTGTCGCGATTTGTGTCCAACCTGCTTGACATGACCAAACTAGAAGCAGGCGCCATCGATATCCGCCGTGATTGGGTTGCTGTGGGCGATACAGTGCGTAGTGCAGTAACCAGGGCCAACAAGACGTTTCCGCAACGAAAAACAGAATTGGCCGTCAGCCCTAATCTACCACCGATCCGCGGTGATGCCGCGCTTTTAGAACAGGTGGTTTTCAATCTGCTCGACAACGCCAACAAATTCAGTGGCCCCGGGACAGCGACACGAGTCACGGTAAATGGGAAGACCACCGGCATCACGATCCAGGTTTCCGATACCGGCATCGGTATTCCCGAGCAGGATCTGGAGAAGGTTTTTGAGAAGTTTTATCGCGTGAGCCCTGGAGACGGACGGCCCTCGGGCACTGGACTGGGACTGTCGATTTGTGCTGGACTGATCAAAGCCATGGGCGGATCGATAAAAGCCGGGAATACAACTGCTGCAGGCAAAGGCACGTGCATCACCATCTCACTGCCTATACTGCCAGCAACAGCTGGCGGCGATCCTTGATGACGGTCAAGATATGAGCACAGAACGAATTCTCGTCGTTGATGATGAGCCACAGATTTTGCGGTTTCTCAAACCTAGCCTTTCCGCGGCTGGCTATGATGTAATCACGGAAGCGACGGGAACTGGAGCGCTGAAAGCAGCAGCGACGTATTCACCCGACGTCATTTTGCTCGACCTTGGGCTGCCCGATATCGACGGCAAAGAGGTAATTCGCCAGCTCAGAGAATGGTCAAAGACACCCATCATCGTTGTGTCAGCCCGCGACCGGGAAGTGGAAAAAATTGCGGCCCTTGATCTTGGCGCCGACGACTACGTCAACAAACCTTTCGGTATCGGCGAACTCTTGGCCAGATTGCGGACCGCGTTGCGGCATGCGGCCCAACAAACTGGAGAGCAGACAGAATTGATTTCAGGTAACCTCTCGATTGACGTGATTAAGCACGAGGTCTCGTTGGCGGGCCAAGCGCTCAAACTGACACCTAAGGAATTTGAACTCCTCGCGATTCTTGTGAGAAACGCTGGCCGCGTCGTAACGCACCGTCAAATTCTGACAGCGGTGTGGGGACCTGCCCATGCCGAAGATTTCCAATATTTGCGTGTCTTCATCGGTCAGCTGCGGCAGAAGCTCATAGGTTCGAAAGTCACCAGCGATCTCATCCAAACCGAACCCGGTATTGGTTACCGGCTTGTCTCTGATGTTTCGTGACGCTCTCCCTACAACCTCTTCAGTAAATCAAAAAAAGCCGGCTTGGCCTTCTCGACTTCTTCCATGGAAGGCGAGGACAACACGATTTGAAAGAAATAGGTTTGCTCGGGGTGTTTTGCGTCGACATCCTTCATGAAGGCCGTCAGCTCGAAAGCCTGCTCTACCTGTGACGGGTTCTTGTAGAGATAGACCTTAAACGTTGGCTTGTTCTCGCGCACAAAATCGGCGAGCGGTTCGATCGTTGAATCGGTCACCTTGGCTTGCCAACGCTGTTGAGCCACGCTGACATACTCATCCAGAGACTGGTTCTTATCGCCGTTGTGGGTGCGAACATACATGATCGGTTTTGAATTGGAATGATCGCCGTCCGGAAACATCACCATCGCCTGGTAGCGCTTCGTCCAGGCTACGTCTTCGATCCAACCGTTGGGTGGTTCGACGATGGCCTTGTGCCACCAGCACATCTCCTTCCTTTCCGCGCAGAGCCAAACGTAGCCCTGGAGTTCGGCGGCACTTGCATTTGATGTGCTCAACATCAGACTGCCCACGGCCCATAGCAAACGGTAGACTTGAGTTTTGATCGGCAGTCGCAAGCTGGACATGGCTCATCTCCCTGGCATAAAGGACCGGCTAAAAGCGATGCCTAACATCGTTTCTTGGGACCGGGCCAGAGCCGGGAGACGCTGAAATACCAGTCGTTTTCGGAAGTTTGCGGCCATTGCCGCAAGATGCCGCTGGCTTCCGGAATGAGGGCCACAGATCACAGATGCAGCGCCGGCACCCGGGGAACGGATCAATTTATTATCGAACGTTCTTCATTGGCCCGAGGAGGTTCCAAGAGCCGGAGCCTCGTTGCCAACGCGCCATCATGCCGGGGCAGCCCTTGTCTGGGATGTACACTGAGAAGTCCGGCTCCAGCACTTTGCCGATGACAGTACCATTGCAGCCGTCTAGTACGACGCGGCCGCGGACACGACTATGCTCTACGAAACCGTTGGGATATGTCGTGCTCCAAGCGGTGGCGGAAACGCGATTGAATTGCCTGAGCCCAGGTTCAACTTCATTGGGCGGCGTCTGATAGGTGAACGAGGTCACGCGCACCCTCTCTGTCTCGGGCGGTGCAGCCGGCGGCGCCGATGGTTCTAGTTCCTGACCAGCCGGAGTTGACGTTGAGCACGGCAACCCTGGATAACACCCCGACTGCGCTAAACCCGCCTCGCTGCAAAGCACAAGGCCCATTGCGAAGGTCACTGTAAGCGTGAGCGAGACTCCGGTATTGCGGATGTTTGGCTCAAGCATAGTCGATGTGCTCCCTACTGTATTTCTTAGCGTCCTCAGATACGAAGCCAACCTATGGGCTGTTGGAATTCAAATAGAAATTGAAAACAGCCTTTCACTTCACGCCCAGCAACTCGACGTCGAACATCAGCGTGGCGTTGGGCGGGATGACGCCGCCCGCACCGCGTGCGCCATAGCCAAGGGCGGGTGGGATAATGAGCGTGCGCTTGCCGCCAACTTTCATGCTGGCAACGCCTTCGTCCCATCCCTTGATCACCATGCCTTGGCCGATGGCGAATTCAAATGGCTGACCGCGATCGAGCGAACTGTCGAACTTGGCACCCTTGACGCCATCCTTATAGAGCCAGCCGGTATAATGCATGACGCAGGTTTGTCCCGGCGCAGGCGAGGCACCGGCACCGATGGTGCTGTCAGAAATTTGCAGGCCTGATGCTGTGGTCATGGTTTCCCCGGCGTTCTGAGCCATTGCTGTGGTAGGTATCGCGGTGGTCGTCGCACCGGCCATAATGGCTGCCATTGCAAGTGCCATCACAGTCTTCGTCGTTGAGTAAAAAGGCATATAGCCCCTCCCTGTTGCCGTGGTCTCGATGCCACGAGCGCACACCGGCTGTAAAGCCTTGTTAGCGGCGGCACGGCCTTCCTTCGACCGTCGCGCTCCAGCCCGAAGCTTCCTTGGTGTAGCGGGTTGATGATCCTGCAGCAGCTGCAAAACTGGCCCAGGCTCGCCCGTATTCGAAGCCGGTGAACTCAATCCAAGAACGGATAGCGCTGGCGCGGGCAGACTGTTTACTGGCCCCCGTTCCCGAGCCAGAGTGACCGTGGTTCGACATACACAAGCGGCCGCCTTCTTTAGCGAGATCGTGTGAGGCAGCCAAGCCCGACTCCTCGGCAGTGGAGGCCGACGAGGCCATGATCAGCCCCGTCAGCACTGCTGCGCACATCCCAATTTTCTTCATGATTTGCCCCTGGGTTGAAGTCTCGGCTGTTGTGCCAAATGTCGCCCTGTGGTCGAGCGAAGTCAACGCGTCTTCAAGACTCGAAATCGGGTTCACCAGAGACATCTTGGTCCGGATGCGTCATGCTCGTGTTCCAGAACACAAACAAGAGTGTGGATAGTGTCCTGTCTCCGGAATGCCTTCAAGTTCCGCCGCACCCTCGCAAAGGCATTCCGGAGACTGAAGGACACGAGAAAACCTAAGAGTCTAGTGTGATTCAAGTCGAGACATCCGCCAAAGCGACCGCTGCAACAAGGGCGCGGACTACTCGACCATCACACTAGGGTTCCGGGCTGATGCTGAGGGTACGAAGCGTCAGTGTCCGAACACTAGGAGATATGTAACGGCTGGAACGGGGTCTAACGCATGAATGCAGTTCTATTGGGTGTCGTGGCGTCGCTCGCCTGGGGGCTGCACGACCTGCTCATACGTTACGTCAGCCGGTCACTAGGTAGCTTGCAGTCGGTCCTCATCGTTTTCATATCCGGTGCGGGTGCGATGGCCGCCGCCATGTGCTATCGCGGCGAAACTTTGCACTTTTTGCTTGGCGATTTCTGGATCTTAGCTTTTTCAGGCGTCACCTATGCCTTGGCTTTTGTGTGGCTATTTCAGGCCTATGCGATTGGGCCGGTCTCGCTCGTGTCACCTATCGTGGGAGCCTATCCCGTCTTGGTGATGATTTGGGCTGTTATGCATGGGGCGCAACCCACCATTTTCGACTGGCTGGCTGTCCTGGCCATCGTTATCGGAGTGGCGCTCGTTGGGCGATATGCAGCCGAAGTCCCGGCCATACAAGGCCACGCACCCACCGGCACACGAACTCATGCGGTCATTTTCTCCGGACTGTCCGGTCTTGGATTTGCGGTGGCACTGCTTGCCGGTCAGGCTGCAGCCCAAAACGGCGGTGAACTGAGCGTGAATTTGATTTCAAGAGCCTGGTCGTTAGGTGTCATCGCTCCGTTGTGCCTGATTGATCGCGGCAGTTTCTCAGGCGCAAAAACGTGGTGGCCCTTGCTCATATTTATGGGGATACTCGACGCTCTGGCGCTGACTGCGATTGTCTCCGCCGGTCAGTTTGATGGTGCACAGTATGCGACCGTCGTTGGGTCGACGTTCGGCGCCGTCACGGTTGCGCTGGCCGTCATCTTCCTCAAAGAGCGGATCAACGGACCGCAGTTAGCTGGAATGCTGATGATCCTGGGCGGAGTCGTGGTGCTGTCGGGCCGGTATTAGAATCACTAATCCCCCCGCACCCCGAAAATCGCGCTGCCCACGCGCACATGCGTGGCGCCGAACTGTACGGCGGTTTCAAAGTCGTCACTCATGCCCATGCTTAGGCCGTTGACGCCGATCTCGCGAGCAAGTTTCGACAAAAACGCGAAATGCACCGCCGCCTCTTCTTCCACGGGGGGGATGCACATCAAGCCCGTGATATCGAGTTTCAGTTCGTTGCGGCACATCACAACAAAGGCCGCCGCATCGCGTGGCCCGACTCCGGCCTTCTGCGGTTCCTCGCCGGTATTGACCTGCACGAACAATTGTGGACGCTTTTCCTGACGCGCCATTTCAGCGGCGACAGCGTGAGCGATTTTCGGCCGGTCGATGGTATGGATGGCATCGAAAAGCGCCACGGCTTCCGCTGTTTTATTCGACTGCAGCGGCCCGATGAGATGCAGTTGTATTCCGGGGAACTGCGCTTTCAGGTTCGGCCACTTGCCCTGCGCCTCCTGCACCCTGTTTTCGCCAAAGTTGCGCTGACCCGCTTCGATCACCGGCAAAATGTCTTGCGCCTCGAACGTCTTTGACACGGCAATGAGATGCACGCTTGATGGATCGCGGCCAACCTCGCGCGCGCGTGCGGAGATTTTCGCTTCAATGTTGCGTAAAGCAGTTATGCTCGGCTGATCATTCATCGGCGCGTCAGTCTCTTGTCTGGATGAAGCGGCACACCGGCATAGGCTTCGAATGTATGACCGTCGCCGCCGAGCAGGCTCATATATTTCTTATGTATGAACAGCTTGTCGCGTCCGCTCTTTTCTTCTGTGAGGACACCGATTTCGACAAGTTGCTTGAGATAGCGCGAGGCCGAAACGCGCTTGACGATGTCGCGCTCGATCAAATGAGCAATCCTCGTGTACGGCTGAGCGAAGATCGTCTCGACCAGTTCATGCGAATAGATCGCCGGCGCATTCGACCTGACATGATCAGAGGTATGCAGCATCAGTTCGCGGATCGCGCGAATGCGCTGGTTGGTCCACAAAGCGGTCGTTTCAACCGCAGTCAGCATATAGACGATCCATGGTTCCCACTCGCCCCTCTGCGTCACGCCTTGCAGCCGCGCGTAGTATTCCGCCTTGTTGCGCAGGATATGGCGGCTCAGGTAGAGCGTTGGAATATCCAGCAGGCCAGCTTGAATGAGCGAAAGGATGTTGAGGATACGGCCCGTGCGTCCATTGCCATCGGGGAAGGGATGGATGGCTTCGAACTGATAATGCAGCACTGCCATACGGATCAGCGGATCGATATCGCTCTGCTCATTGACGTAGTGCTCCCAATTCGAAAGCAGGCCCCGTAAGCGATCAGCGCCGTCGGGCGGCATGTAAATGACTTCGCCGGTGAATGTGTTGCGCAGCGCCGTGCCGGGCGTCTTGCGAACGTCCATGGCTATGCCGGTTATTTCGCTGCAAACGTCGATTGCGGTGCGCGCGGTGAGCGGGCGCGTTTTGAGCGAGTGATAGCCGCTGGTGAGTGCAGACCGGTAGCGCAAGGCTTCTTTGGCCGCTGGATCGTCGGCATCGTTGGTTTGGCTGGCCTCGCGGAACAGTGCATCGTTTGTCGTGACGATGTTTTCGATCTCGGAGCTGTCACGCGCTTCAAGCAGGGGAATGGTGTTGATCAGCACGGACTGGTCAGGGATCAACTCACCGGCCTGACGCAGTTCAGCCACGGCCGCCCGCGCGGTAACGCAGCGCTTGAGCGTTGTTTTGGTTTCAACATCTGTTGCCGGCGGCAGGGCCGGCAAATCGTTGTAGGGGAACTTCGGATCAGCTGGCACGGGTTGCAATCTGGGTTATATGTTCATAATTTTCAATAATGAGAACATATTATACGACTCACGTTCTGCGCGTGAACATATCACGGTCCTAATGTTCACAAATCGATATTTTTTGAACATGATGACCGGATCATGTGCATCCTATAAACATGACGGGCCAAATATGTCCACAATTCTTTATATAATGAACATATTGCGATGCTCACAGGCATGACGTGCACCTATCACCCGCGTCATGTCCACACTGCAGCCAGCCGTGACCAAGTCAGCAATCCAGACAAGCCCTGGCGCCAACGCGCCCCAATCCACAACCCAACACCTTGACCCTCTCCCCCCTTTCAGGCTCATTGCGGCCTTCGCATTCCATTTTTACCAAGAGACAGCCAAGTTCCCATGCCGCCAGAGTCAAAGCCGAACGACCAGAACACTGCCCCCGAACGCTACAACGCGCCCGCGCGCGAGCCCTATTGGCAAGCCAAATGGGACGAAGCCCAGATTTTCAAGGCTGGCAACAACAGCTCTGACCCCAAATGCTACGTGCTTGAGATGTTTCCCTACCCCTCAGGCCGCATCCATATGGGCCATGTGCGCAACTACGCCATGGGTGATGTGTTCGCCCGCTACAAACGCGCCAAGGGTTTCAACGTCCTCCATCCGATGGGCTGGGATGCCTTTGGAATGCCTGCCGAGAATGCCGCAATCGAGCGCAACAGCCATCCAGGTACCTGGACTTACGCCAATATCGCCACCATGAAGACACAGCTCAAATCGATGGGCCTGTCGCTCGACTGGAGCCGGGAAATTGCTACCTGCGGACCCGATTATTACAGGCATCAACAGAAACTATTCTTGGATCTACTTAACAAAGGCCTCGCCTACCGCAAGTCGTCGAAAGTCAACTGGGACCCGGTCGATCACACCGTTCTAGCCAACGAACAAGTCATAGATGGCCGCGGCTGGCGCTCAGGCGCGCTCGTTGAAAGCCGCGAGCTGACGCAGTGGTTCTTCAAAATCTCGCAGTATTCCGACGAACTGCTCGATGCGCTCGGCACTCTCGATAAATGGCCCGAAAAAGTGCGCCTCATGCAGGCCAACTGGATTGGCCGTTCGGAAGGCATGCTTCTGACCTGGGCGCTCGACAAAAAAACCGCGCCAAACGGGCACGCCACTCTCGACATCTACACCACCCGGCCTGACACCCTGTTTGGCGCCTCGTTCCTGGCTGTTGCCGCCGATCATCCGCTCGCTAAAGCGGCGGCTGAAAAGAACCCCAAACTCGCCACCTTCTGCGACGAATGCCGCCGCATGGGGACGTCTGTTGCCGATCTTGAAAGCGCAGAAAAGCAAGGCTTCGACACCGGCATTCGCGCCGTGCACCCGCTCGACAAGGATTGGCTTCTTCCAGTTTATGTCGCCAATTTCGTGCTGATGGACTACGGCACTGGCGCCATTTTCGCTTGCCCATCGGGCGACCAGCGCGACCTCGATTTCGCGCGCAAGTACAAGCTCCCCGTGGTGCCGGTGGTTCTGCCGGCCGGGGCCGATGCTGCGGCCTTCTCCATTAAAGACAAAGCCGCCGATGGCAACGGCACCATGATCAACTCGCGCTTCCTCGATGGCATGACCACCACCGATGCCTTCGAGGCCGTTGCCAAAAAACTCGAAGCAGACACGCTTGGCGGCAGGCCGGTCGGCGTGCGCAAGGTCAACTTCCGCCTGCGCGACTGGGGTATCTCACGTCAGCGCTATTGGGGCTGCCCAATCCCCATTATTCATTGTGAAACCTGCGGCGCCGTGCCGGTTCCGGCAAAAGACCTGCCGGTTAAATTGCCTGACGACGCCACTTTCGACAAACCCGGCAATCCACTCGACCGCCATCCAACTTGGAAGAACTGCGCCTGCCCGTCGTGCGGAAAACCTGCGCGGCGCGAAACCGACACCATGGATACGTTTGTCGATAGCTCGTGGTACTACGCGCGCTTCACCGACCCCCAATCTGAAACCCCGATTGATCCAAAAGCGGCCAGCTATTGGTTGCCGGTCGATCAGTACATCGGCGGCATTGAGCACGCGATTTTGCACCTCTTGTATTCGCGCTTTTTCTTCCGTGCCATCACCGACAGCGGGCATGGCACTGGCCTCAATATGCGTGAACCGTTCTCGGCTCTGTTTACCCAAGGCATGGTCACGCACGAGACCTACAAGTCAGCGGCCGGAAAGTGGCTGCTGCCATCGGAGGTGTCCTTCAAGGGCGAAGGCGACACCCGCACGGCACTTGAGACGGCAACCGGCAAACCTGCCGCTATCGGCTCAATTGAGAAAATGTCGAAATCAAAAAAGAACCTCGTCGATCCCGACGATATCATCGCCCACTGGGGGGCCGATTGCGCGCGCTGGTTCATGCTGTCCGACAGCCCCCCCGAGCGCGACGTAATTTGGACGGAAGCGGGCGTGCAAGGTGCCGGCCGCTTTGTCCAGCGCGTTTGGCGGCTGATCGACGATGCGGCGTCCAAAAGCGCGGCGCCCGGCAGCACTATGCCAGCGGACTTCGGCGACGACGCTCTGGCGCTGCGCCGGGCCGCCCACAAGGCCCTCGACGGGGTCGCGCGCAACATCGAAGGTCTCCGGTTCAATGTCGCCGTGGCCCAGATTTACGAGCTCACCAACGAGTTTTCTGCAGCATTACCGAAGTCTAGCCAAGGTTTAGACTGGGCAATACGCGAGGCCGCCGGGTTCTTAGTCAAGATGATCGCACCAATGATGCCTCATTTGGCCGAAGAATGCTGGTCGCGGCTTGGATACAACACTCTGGCCGCCAATCAGGCCTGGCCGCAGGCTGATCCGGCCTTGCTCGTTGACGATCGCGTCACCATTGCCGTACAGGTGAATGGCAAGCGGCGGGACGAGCTGACGATCGCTCGGGACGCCAAAAACGGCGATATCGAAGCGGCAGCCCTGCGCCTTGAAGGTGTGGTGCGCGCCATGGAGGGTCGTCCGGCCAAGAAGGTCATCATTGTGCCGCAGCGGATCATCAACATCGTTGCGTAATAGGGGTGCCGTGAACGAGCATACGAGCTGTATATTCATCGAGTAATGTGTTCATCGAGTAAATTAAGTGCCTTGAGGCGTACCGAAAGCATGGCTTCTGTGACGACCAACGCTGGAACGACCACCCTGCGCGCTGCTAGATCCAGCCGGCGCGTTATCCTTGCGCGTGCCTCGCTTTCC
>JBEBJD010000047.1:0-14073 GCA_040080075.1 Hyphomicrobium sp.
GAAGTCCGCTTCTTTGTTGCGGCTAGGCTCAACAGCGGACTTCTCGATCTGAATCACACTAGAATCATGGGCTTCTAGTGTCCTTGTCGTCTCCGAAGTTCGCAAAGCGCCCGCCTGGGAATGAAACGAACTTCGGAGTCGGGACACTAGAGCGCCGATCTGATTCCATCAGATCGCAAAGCGCACTAGCCACAAACAGTGGCTACCTGTGTGCCCACTGTAATCTTTTTGCCCTGGCTCGTTAAGTCACATTACAACCGCTTTGGTCACTGTCGTGCCTGGTGTAGGGCGCTTAATATGGTTTCGATATCCATGCGCTTGCGGAAATCCGGATCAACCATTCGCGCGATGATCTGGCCATCAGTACCGATCACAAAGGTGGCAGGTATCGGTAGAAACCACGAACCATTGCCCTGGCTATAATCGAGCTGGACGCCATCGGCGATCCACAGACTGCGTGCTCTGTCACCCATCCAGATAACGAGGTTCAGCATGAGTGCGTAACCGTTGTTTTCATCGGAAAGGATGGGGAACGCAAAATCGACGCCCTCCGCAACTTGGGCGGTAAACTCGCTGGTTTCTGGCATAATTGATACAACTTGCCCGCCTGTTGCACATATTTCTTGCAAGCCGCGTTTCAGGGCGTCGAGCTCCGTAAGGCAATATTGGCACCAATGACCGCGATTGAAGCTGACTACAACGGGGCCGCACGCCAGCATTTCAGCCAACTCATGAATGCGGTTGTGGTGGTCGGGAAGTGCAAAAGCCGGCATCTGGTCGCCGGTCTGCGGTGCGCTGGCTCCCGCGTCAGCCGATTGAAGCCGCGCGACGAGTTCGTCGTAGGCGTCTGCGTAAGGTAGCGCGTGCTCACGCACGGCAGCCGAAAAGAGGGCGAGCCGTTCATTGAGCGGAACCTCCATGGCACAGAGTTTCTTAAAGACTGTTTCGAGAGGGCCGGGATCTGACATTTGCAGCACTTCTGATTGGCGACTGTTGTGGAACGCAGCATGACTGCGCCGATGAAACAAGGGAATTGGCACTTTGCCAAGTGCGCCATGTTGGCGATAATCCTATTCATTTTGGACTGTATCGCTTCTGAGGGCTTTTAGAATTTCGTCGATCTCCATGCGCTTGCGGAAATCCGGATCGACGAAGCGCGCGATCACCCGCCCATTGCGGCCCACGACAAACGCCGCCGGCATCGGTACATACCAGCCGTCGTTGCCCTGAAACGTCTCCAGCCGGTAGCCACGCTCCAGCATCAAGTCTTTGAGATCGCCGCCAAGCCACATGACAAGCCCCAGAGACAACGCATAGCCATTGTCGATGTCGGTCAGCACTTGGAGTTTTTCGCCGGTCTCCAATTCCAAATGCTTTGCAAATTGCCGGCGGTCGGGAACGATGGACACCACTTGCCCGCCACAAGCAGCTATTTCATCGTGAAAGCTTGCGATCGTTATGAGCGCCATTCTGCAGAATGGGCACCAGTGACCACGATTAAAACTTACGACGACGGGTCCTTTGATCAGCAGCTCGTCCAGGCTTAGGAGACGGGTGGAATCTGAGGGCAGGAGAAATGGCGGCATGATTTCGCCCGTGGCGGGCGCCGGCGAGCCCGCGTCCGCAGCGCTCAGGCGCGCGACGAGCTGGTCATAGGCATGGGCGAACGGGGCGTTGAATTCACGTAGTTTATTGGCGTAGGCGGCGAGGCGTTCGTTGAGCGGGGCATCGAGCCGGCAGATCTCGTCGAAGGCGTCCGAGAGTGTCATGTTCGCTTCGATATCCAATCGGGCCGCGCACTATTGGCTGTCCCGGCGCTTGTTAGTCCGGGTCTGATTAAATGCCACTCTACAATTAGCCAGCGCCAGTGAGGAAATATCTGCGTGCTCATGGTTCCATAGCGGCCCGCTATGGTCCCTTACGGTCAGACATCCACACCGCAAGAGGGGTGAGGTACTCTAACTCCCAGTGTAATATTAAGCACTTAGCCGGTGCCGGGGCAATCCCCCCATTTTTTTGTGGAGAGCTAATTGCCCGATCCGGGCGTTGGCATCGTGGGTTCAGTTTGTTGTCGAGCAAAGCGGGCCTACAATATGTTCCGTCTGAATGACTGCTGCGCGGCCTATGGAACTATCACTGCCTCCGCTGACCGCGCAGGGTCCTGATCAGACGAGCGACCTGCGGATCGTCCGGCTCAAGCCGGCTTAGAAGTTCCGCTCTCCCGAGCGCCGGCGCAAAGTCCCGGGATTCGATCTCATAGGAGGCGAGCGTGAAGAGAATGTCGCGATCATAGGGGTGCCGTACCAGGGCGTTCTTCAACTGGTCCATGGCCTCCAGTCGCTTGCCTGTATCGTGCAGAGCGACCGCCAGGACGTAGCTGAAACGAGGTTCCTCCGGCGCTTTCTCTACGGCCTTGGCGAGCAGCACCATGGCCTCGGCCGTGCGCTTTTGGCGGATCAGGCTGAGGGCGAGAGCGTGGGCCACCGGACCCGACTCCGGGTTGGCCTTCTGGACGCCGGCCAGAACCTTTTCAGCGGCGGCTTCATCACCCTCGGCGCGCTCGAGATCCGCAAGCGAGACACCGGCCCCCACGAAGGTTGCGTCCAGCTCGATCGCCTTCAGGAATGATGCTCGCGCCGCCAGCATGTTGCCCTGGTCGCGGTAAAGATTGCCGAGGTTGGTGTGCGACTCAGCACGCTCGGCATTAAAAAGCTGTGCCGAAACATACTCAGCAATTCCGCTGTCCAGCGCCGCTCTATCAGCGGCCGATAGGCTCGCAGATGCTTCGCCAGCGAGCGCGCGCGCCGCATCCATGCGGACGAGACGCGAAGCATCGCGCAACAGAGGAACAAGCAGCGCCGTGCGTGTCGCAGCGTCTGCATTGGAAATAACGGCAATGCTCGCAATGCGCACGGCCGGGGCATCCATCTTAAGGGCCTCTTTGGCAATTTCCAGCGCTTCCGCCGAGGGGAATTCACGGAGCCGGGCAATGGCGCTGGCCCGGGCGATGCCGGAGCTGGTTGCCGCGCGCGCGATACCAACAAGCGCGCTTTGCGCACCTGGTGCACGTCGATCGCCAAGATCAAATGCTGCTGCAAAATCCTGGAAGCCTGGCTTCAATGCTGGAGTCCAGGCCTTCACCACATCCCGTGCCCAGGTAGCTGGCCGATCCGCATGGCAGGCGGAGCAGGCGTTGGGCGTTGCCAGGAGGACCGAGAGATCCGGACGGGGAATCCGCATGGAATGATCATGGCGTGGATCGACACCCATGTAGGTCGTGGCCGGCATGTGGCAGGACACGCATTTTGCCCCTTGTGATCCGGCAGTATGGTGATGGTGCTCGCCGGTATCGAAACGCTCGGACGCATGGCACTGGGTGCAAACCGCGTTGCCGGTATGACGCAGCTTGCCTGAGTGCGGGTTGTGGCAATCGGAGCAGGTGACGCCGGCGGCATGCATCCGGCTCTGCAGGAACGATCCGTAGGTATAGACTTCGTCGCGCTGCTGACCGTCGGCGTGGTATGCCCCGGTATCGATCAGCGCCGGACGGAAAGCGTCGAACAAGTGGCCTAAAGTTTCCGGGGCCGCCGAGAACTGCTGTCGCCGGGCATGGCAGGGCGCGCAGACCTCGATTTCTTTGTTGGCGGTACGTGGTGTGGAGCGCTGCGCCTGGCCGCTGCTAGCCATTGGCCATCTCACATTTCTGCGCTCGTCGAGGCTGAGTAAAAATCCCTTGGCGGTGCCGGCAGACGAAGCGGCCTCGCCCGGCCTTGCCGCCCAGGCGAGATGCCCTGATGCGGGGCCGTGGCACGCTTCGCAGCCGACGCTGATCTCAGACCACGCCGTAGCGAATGTCCGCGATGTCGCATCATAGTTCTTCTGCAGGTTGGTCGAGTGGCAATAGGCACACTGGTAGTTCCAATTCTGATCGCTGCCTGTCCAATGAAGGGGATGACCGGCCTTCAAGGACTGATTGGGATAGAGATGATACCACCGCTGGCCGCCTTCCGGCTTGGGACGGCTATCCCAGGCAATGCCTAGCGCCTGCAAGCGACCTCCCGAGAGCTCGATCAAGTACTGCTGCAGTGGCGCCAGCCCGAACGTGTAACGGATTTGAAAATCGGCGAGTTCTCCATCCGGACCATCGGTGCGAACCCAGAACTTGCCGTCCTTCTTGAAGAAGGTACTCGTAATCCCGTCCTTCGAGAAAGTGCCTGCCTCGAAATCACCGAGGATGGTTGCGTCCGTTGCCTCCTGCATTGCGGCATGATGCTGCGAGGTCTTCCACTCTCCATGCTCCGCAGCATGGCAGCCAACGCACGTGTGCGAGCCGGCGAAGTCCGCCGCCTCACCAGCGCGGGTTCCGTCGCTTGCGGCCAAGGCGGCGGGGGCCGCAACCAGAAGACCCGCTATGAAGGTGGCCAGCCGCCTAAGACTCACCGAGGGCAACAAGGACCCTTTGCGTGCGCCGCTCGGGCTAGCAACGCCATTGTCTGGGAGTGAATGCATGGCAGTCCTGCGTTGAATGGATTGGCGTACAATTTCTCTGGCCCGTAGCAGAGTTGAGCAGCATCAACCAAAGGCCGCCGTTTGTCGACGGCGGCCGTGGTCCTGAAACCCACGTGACTGCGAAATAGCTTTGCTGGGTGTCCGCCGGAAGTGTAAACTCTCAGTCCGCCAATGTCTTCCTCAACAAAGCTTCAACACGGGCCGTTTCGCCGGCGTCGAATGCGGCTTTCTTCTCTGGAACCTTGGCGTCAATCGTGACCTTCGGGATCTGACCGTTGAAGCGTGACTTGGCCTCTGCTCCGATGGCCTCAACGGCGGGAATATCCAGGTATATCCCCACATCGGCAGTCTCGTCTGCCGGGAATATTGCCCGCTGCGTGCGCTTGATCTGGCCCTCGGCGACCTTCGTTCCGTTGACGAAGAGCGTGCCCGTACCGCCTTTACCTGCGCCACCTCCGTCGTACGCGAAGTCTAGCTTGATCGTTGCCTTGCCCGGCGGCAAAGGCACCGTAGCGGCAATCGTGGTCCGCTCCAGACCGAGGAAGTTATACTCGTACCCGGGCACGCCATTGTTCGCGTACATCGACGAGCCTGTCAGGGATCTACCCAGTTCGTACCGGCTATGACCTCATCCTTCAGCCATTCCCCACAGGGGCCTCGAGCCTTGACACGGATACCCCGCTAGGGTATCAGTTGATTATGGAACTGGAAACGGCCGTGACGTGCCTCAAGCGTCTGAGAAAAATCGAGGGGCAAGTGCGCGGCATCGCCAAGATGGTCGAGGAAAAGCGCTATTGCATTGATGTCGTCACCCAGATTTCTGCCGTTCGTGCGGCTCTGCGGCGGGTTGAAGAAGCGGTATTAAAGGACCACGTTGGACACTGCGTCGACCATGCCATTGCCAGCGGCAATGTGGCGGAGCAGAGGAAGAAGATTGCAGAGTTGATGGATGTGTTCGCACGTACCGGCCGGTAGTGCGTCGCTGAGGACAGAGGTTACGTATTGAGCTTAATGCGCAATATTCTCGCCGCTCTGATTGGACTGGCCCTGATGACGGGCCAGCCGGGGGCGGCGCGTGCGCATGCGGGGCATCAACACCAAGCCAATGTGGCATCCATCGCACCAGCGGACTTTCTGGTGATTCAAACTAGCACCAATCCGGCACACGCCACTCTAGCGAGTAAAAACGAATCTCGCGCGAGCGGCGCCTTTGCCAATGGCAGTGCTGTCTTGATGCAAGACACATCCAGACAAAGCGGGCAGCCCTGTATCCCAGGCGCTTGCCACTGCCGTGGGGCATCTTCATGCGGCGCGTCAGGACATTGTTGTGCGGCAATACCAGCCGGGTCACTCCAACTCGCTGACAATTGCGGCGCAGAACACCGGCGTCTAGCGAGCCTGGGATGGCAATATCCTGAACTCCTTTTTGGCCTGGATCGACCGCCCAAGGCCTGATCCCGCTTGGCTCTCGTGCCGTGGCTCGTGAGCACCCGCAGCGTCGTTAGATGCGTTAATCGCTTCCGCACGCTGCATTTTCTTAACTTATCCCTGGTGACTGCCGGCTCTCAACTGAGGCGCGGTAGCAGGCTCTTCGAGCGGCAGGCGCACGCGGATTGCCCTCTGGCATGAAGGACGTCTGCGCTGACAAATTCGATTGCAGCACCACATCAATCAAACTCTGAAAGGACCATTTTCATGAAGACGAGTTCAATCGTTGCGGCTCTCACGCTGCTTGTTTTTCCAATGGCAGCGGTTGCTCAGGAACACGGCATGTCACACGACATGAAACCGGCCGGCGCAACTACGGCCGCCCCTGCGAGCGACGCCGCCAAGGCCTTCGAAGCTGCGAACATGAAGATGCATAAGGACATGACGATCGAGTTCACCGGCAATGCAGACGTCGATTTCGCAAGAGGCATGATCCCCCACCACCAGGGCGCGATCGACATGGCGCAGGTTCTCCTGAAATTTGGCAAAGACCCAGAACTGCGAAAACTCGCTGAAGGCATTGTCAAGGCGCAGGAGACCGAGATCGCATTCATGAAGAGCTGGCTTGATAAGCAGCCGAAGTAATTGCGGATCACTTGGCGCGACGTGAAGGGATACGGTCATGACAGTGATGAAGAGACGAACGGCAATACGGACAAGCGCATGGGGGCTTGTCGTGATGATATTCGCCCTTCTGGCCGTATTCCTCACGCCAGCCAATGTTTGGGCACACGGCGGCGAGGATCATAGTCACGATAGCAAATCCGTTGTTCAGACCGGTACAAATCCGCGCGTTACGGCAACATCAGAGGCATTTGAAATCGTCGCCACTCCGTCCCCGGCAGGCAATGGCAAGCTCTCGGTGTATCTCACGGACTTCTGGAGCAACAAGTGGATTTCCAAGGCCGCGATCGAAATCACACAAGGGGACTTGACGGTAAAGGCCACAGAAAAGAGCGGCGTCTACGAACTCGATGCGCCATGGGTCAAGGCACCGGGTCAATATGGTCTAACTTTTTCGGTCACGGCCGGAGACGTCTCGGACTTGCTGATTGGAACCTTGACAATTCCTCCCGCAGTACCAGGATCCGCACAGCACAACAGTCTTTGGGACCACGTCCGTCCGGCGCTTCCCCTGCTGCCGATGGCTCCAGGCTGGCAACTTGCGGCGGCGCTATGCGTCACACTGCTTGCAGGAATAGTGTCGTTGCGGACCGCTGGCGGCGGGCACCGGATAGCCCTCATTCTGACCGCCGTAGCCGGGTTGAGTAGTGTGACGCTGGCCGCTGCCGTTCTGGCTGGTGAAAAACTTATTGCCAAGAGTTCAAACCCGGGCAGTGCACTCTTCGATATTCCAGATATTTCGCGACGTGCCGAAGACGGCTCGGTATTTGTGCCCAAGTCCACACAGCGGCTTCTCCAAGTCTCCACTTTGCGTACTGCAAAGGCCACAACCGCGCAAAAGACCGTCCGCCTGATCGGGCAGGTCATTCCAGACCCTAACAAGAGCGGTCTGGTGCAAGCCCTTCTGGCGGGGCGCATTGAACCGCCTGAAGGGGGGTTCCCATCGATTGGCAGGCGGGTAAAGGCGGGGGATACCCTCGGTTTTCTTGTGCCCAGCGTGCAACTGGTCGATCAAAGCGACATTCGTCAAACAACAGGAGACCTCGATCGCCAGATCGCGTTGGCCGAAGCAAAATTAGCCCGGATTGAGCCATTGAGAGGCAGAGCGGTTCCCGAAGCGCAAGTTATCGATGCCCGTATCGAACTCGACGCACTGAAAAAACGGCGTGCTTCGATTAAGCCGGTAGCCGAACGCGAGGCGCTGAGGGCTCCTGCGGACGGGGTAATTGCCCAGGCCAATATTGCATCGGGTCAGGTTGTTGAGGCGCAGGCGCTCCTCTTTCAGATCGTCGAGCCGGACAGCCTGTGGGTGGAGGCGTTCGCCGTTGATAATTCTGCAGCGAGTGGGATTGAAAAGATCGCAAAGGATGCGATCGCAACGACGGCTGATGGGCGGCGGATTGAATTGATTTTCGAAGGCCGCGCGCTAACCATGCGCCAGCAGGCTGTGCCACTGCGATTTGCAATCAAGGGGAACGCTCCGGGTCTAAGCATTGGCGAACCAGTCACCGTTCATGCGCCCGTCGATCAGCTCATTGAGGCAATTCCGCTCTTGCGCTCCAGCGTTGTGCGCTCGGCGAATGGCCAATCCATGGTTTGGATGCACACGGGGCCAGAGCGATTTGAGGCGCGGGTGGTCGCGAGCGAGCCTATCGACGCCGATCGCATTGGTGTCACGGCGGGACTGGAGCCCGATGCGCGCGTCGTCGTGCGCGGTGCCGAACTCATTAGTCAGGTCCGGTGAGGCGGCGATGTTCAATTTCATAGTCACGTCGAGTCTCAACAATCGCCTGATGGTTCTGGTAGCGGCAGCCATACTTGTCATTTGGGGCAGTATGAGTCTGACCTCCATTCCAGTCGATGTCTTCCCCGACTTGAATAAACCAACTGTCACCATTATGACCGAAGCCGAAGGCCTAGCCCCTCCGGAAGTGGAGCAGCTTGTCGGCTACCCGGTTGAAACCGCCATAAACGGCATTGCCGGAGTGACGCGCGTGCGCTCCGTCGCCGGCATCGGACTTTCCATCGTCTTTGCCGAGTTTGACTGGGGTACCGATATCTACCGCAACCGGCAGCAGGTAGCTGAGCGTCTTGCCAGTATTGCCTCTGAACTACCTATAGGAATTACCCCGCAGATGGGGCCAGTCTCTTCCATTATGGGAGAGATTATGTTGATCGCCGTGACTGGCGGCGAGAGCGCGGGCCCCATGGACGTTCGCGAGATTGCCGACTTCGTCATCCGCCCACGCTTGCTGTCTATTTCAGGTGTCAGCCAGGTCATCCCGATTGGCGGCGAGGTGCGTCAGTACCGCGTTACGCCGAACATCGCCGCGCTCGCCAGCTTGAACGCCAGTGTCAGCGATATTGAAACAGCGGTCAGATCCTTTGGAACCAACTCCGGCGGTGGGTTCGTTGATCAAAATGACCGTGAATATCTGATCCGCAACCTCGGCCGCACAACCAAGCTTGATGACCTGCGCAATGTGGTTGTGGCAACCCGCGATGGCCAACCGGTCTTCCTGCGCCAAGTGGCAGCCGTGGATTATGCAGCGCGGGTCAAGCGCGGTGATGCCGGAGTCAACGGGCATTCTGCTGTCATCATCTCGGTGCAGAAACAGCCTGGAGCCGATACCGTCACGCTCACCACTCAAATTGAAGCGGCGCTAAAAGAACTAGCCCGCGGACTGCCAGCTGGGATTAGCGCAGATCAGATACTCTTCCGGCAAGCCAGCTTCATCACGGCATCGATTGATAATGTGAAGGGTGTTCTGGCGGAGGCGGCCATTGTTGTAGCCGTGATCTTGTTTCTTTTCCTACTAAACGTGCGCACAACTGCAATCTCGCTGACCGCTATACCGATTTCGCTGCTTGTAACGGTGCTCATTTTCAAAGCTTCAGGGCTTTCGATCAACACCATGACGCTGGGTGGTCTTGCGATTGCTATTGGTGAACTGGTCGATGATGCTGTGGTTGATGTCGAAAACATTTTTCGCCGGTTGCGCCAGAACCGGTTGCTCGCCAATCCAAAAGCGCTGCTGCAGGTTGTGGGAGAAGCGAGTATCGAAGTCCGTTCTGGCATTGTTTACGCGACAATCATTATCGTTCTCGTCTTCATTCCGCTGTTCGCCTTGACCGGCATTGAAGGGCGCCTCTTTGCGCCGCTCGGCATTGCCTATATCGTCTCAATCCTTGCGAGCCTCATTGTCTCGATCACCGTCACGCCAGTTCTGGCCTCGTATCTTCTGGGCGGGGCCGAACAGCTTGAGCACCGCGACGGCGCGCTCGTTCGCATTTTAAAGCGCGCCAACGAGCGTCTGCTCAACTGGGCGTTTGACCGTACTAGGCTTATTATCGGTGTGGCCATCGTCGCTGTCGCGTTGGCCGGGCTCGCGGCCCTTGGTCTGCCGCGTTCCTTTCTTCCGCCCTTCAACGAAGGCACGCTCACAATCAGCATGACTTTCAATCCTGGCATGTCACTGGCCGAGAGCCATCGGATCGGCCTGATCGCTGAGACACTCCTAGCCGATGTTCCGGAGGTCAAAGCCGTGGGCCGGCGCACGGGACGTGCAGAACTCGACGAACATGCTGAAGGTGTGCACTCGAGCGAAATTGATGTCGATCTCAAGAAATCTGGACGCTCGCGGGAGGCTATCCTAGCCGATGTGCGCGGCCGCCTCGGCGTATTGCCCGCAACGATCAATGCCGGCCAGCCGATTTCACACCGTCTTGACCACTTGTTGTCGGGCGTACGCGCTGAAATAGCTCTCAAGATCTACGGCGATGATCTGGACAGTCTGCGCAGTATCGCAGAGATACTGCGTTCCAAAATGGCGAAAATTCCGGGCCTCGTCGACCTGCAGCTGGAAAAGCAAGTATCGATTCCGCAGCTCGACATACGTGTTGATCCGGATCGAGCGGCGCTCTTTGGTGTCACGCCGGCCGCGATCACCATAGCCCTGGATAGCCTTTCCAACGGGCGTACCGTCTCAACGATTATTGACGGTGCCCGCCGCTTCGATGTGGTTCTACGGTTGTCCGAGTCAGACCGCACGACATCTGGCCTCAGTGAACTCCTTATCGAAACGCCCAAAGGGCGCGTGCCCTTAAGCCGGATTGCGTCTGTTGAGGAGACGGAAGGGCCCAATCAGATCCTGCGCGAAAACGGCCGCCGTAGGATAGCCGTACTCGCCAATACGGATGGGACCAATATGGCAGCAATCATCGCGGGCATTCGCGCGGCCATCACTGAGACGCAGCTGCCGGCCGGCTATTCGACCAGCCTGGAAGGGACATTCCAGGCCCAAGAAGACGCCGCCCGCCTAATTGTTGGACTGTCGCTAATCTCGCTCGCGTCAATTTTTGCCGTGCTGTACAGCCGCTATCAATCGGCTGTTCTGGCGCTGATCATTATGTGCAACGTGCCTCTCGCCCTCATCGGCAGCGTCACGGCGCTGTGGCTTGCGGGGCAGCCTCTTTCGGTCGCTTCAATGATCGGATTCATCACGCTGACGGGGATTAGCGCCCGCAACGGCATTCTGAAAATCAGCCACTACGTCAATCTTGCACTTCACGAGGGCGAAGAATTCGGCCGCTCACTCATTATGCGCGGCAGCCTTGAACGCCTGACGCCGGTACTGATGACAGCGCTGGCCGCCGGCATGGCGCTTGTTCCCCTACTGCATGGAGCCGATGCACCCGGCAAGGAAATCCTGCATCCTGTCGCTGTGGCGATCTTCGGTGGGCTCATCAGCGCTACTCTGCTCGATACCGTCCTTACCCCTGTTCTTTTTCTGAAGCTCGGCAAGCGCCCGCTTCAACGTCTCGTGGAAACTCGCGCAACTTTGCTGAAACCGCCAACGATTGAGGTTTTTTGATCCAATTGAAACAAAGGAGTTCGTCTCATGAACCGCATCAATTGCCGGCATCTTATTCTCGCTACCGCGCTGGTGTTCGCCCAATTTCCGGACACTGCTGCGCATGACGTGTCGAAAGGTCCTAATGGCGGCGCGCTTGTGGATGTCTCGGGACATCACGTTGAGTTCGTGCCCTCGGCTGCCGAAATCACGTTCTTTTTGACTGGCGATGCGGATGCACCAATCGCGTCGGCTGGCGCGAAGGCTAAGGCCATTGTGCAAGAGGGCGGCAAGACCACACAAATTGAACTAGTTCCAGTTGATCCCAATAAACTCGTAGGTAAGCCAGAATCGGCTCTTGGAGCTGGTGCCAAGGTTGTGTTCACGGGCACGCTGTCTGACGGGCACAGCATTCAGGCCAAGTTCTCAGCGCCGTAGCGGTGGCCGCAATGTCTGTCCTTGAGCCAGACGCCCCGGGCGGACCGGCTACCATCGGCAGTCAACGCAGGCCACAATGGATCGGCTTCTACCTGCAATCACCGCGCCGTCGTGCCCCCTCGCAGGCTGTTGATCGCCGGGCGCTCCGGCAAAGGAGCCGCCCGGAAAATTTTCATGGCGCCATCTCACCAAACTTGCCCGACTGGAACTCGAGCATCGCCTGCTTGATCTCGCCGGCAGTGTTCATGACGAAGGGACCATACGCCACGACCGGCTCGTTGATTGGTTCGCCCGACAGCACGAGCAGTTTGGCATCGCTGTTGGCTTCGAGGGTGATGTCACCGCCTTCGCGGGAAAATTGCACCATTTCCGCTGCGTGCACGGTCTCACCGCCATTGACCCCGACCGTGCCGGCGAGCACAACCACAGCCAGCGATTGCCCCTCAGGCAGCACCAGCGTCGCAGTTTTGCCGCGGCCGAGCCGTACGTCCCAGATGTCGATGGGCGTAAACGTTTTGGCCGGGCCCATGTGGCCATCGTACCGTCCGGCAATCACGCGTACTTGACCGGCCCCGCGCGGCAGCTCGACCGTAGGGATTTGCTGGTCGAGCAGTGTCTGATAACCGGGCTTGGCACCCTTGTACTTGGCCGGCAGGTTTACCCAGAGCTGCACCATCTCCATGGTACCGCCCTTTTCGGAAAATGCCTTGGAGTGAAACTCCTCGTGGAGAATGCCGGAAGCGGCCGTCATCCACTGCACGTCGCCGGGGCCGATTGTGCCGCCCGCGCCCGTAGAGTCGCGGTGTTCCAACTCGCCGTCATAGACGATGGTCACTGTTTCAAAGCCCTTGTGCGGGTGCTGGCCAACGCCGCGCCGTTCAGTTGCTGGGGTGTAAATCTTGGGCTCCGCGTAGTCGAGCATGATGAAGGGGCTCAGTTTCTCGCCTTGGGTTCCTGGCGAGATCATGGAGCGGACGTGAAAGCCGTTGCCAACCCAATGGGGGCGGGGGGCGCTGTAAGTGCCTAGAATCTTTCTCATGTTGTGTCTCCTGGAAGCGGGTCTCATGCGACCGTTGCTGTTGGAGGTGATATTGATATCGGGACAATCATCCTGCTAGATGCAGTATTCTTGACTATTCGTCCTAAAAATAGGACAATGATGGCCGATGCAGGACCTGAACGACCTCTATCTGTTCGCTCGAGTGGTGGAGCACGGCGGGTTCGCCGCTGCCGGCCGGGCAACCGGCCTTCCGAAATCAAAGCTCTCCCGGCGTGTCGGGGAATTGGAGGCGCGTCTGGGTGTGCGTCTCATCCAACGGTCGACCCGTCGCTTCGCAGTGACAGAGATCGGGCAGGAATATTACCGGCATTGCGTCGCCATGCTGGTCGAGGCTGAGACAGCGCAAGAGATTATAGACCGTTCGCGTTCTGAGCCGCAGGGGATTGTGCGCGTTAGCTGCCCGCCGGCACTCGTTTACTTCCAGACCGGCGGCATGATCGCCCGCTTCATGGCCGCGAACCCGCGCGTCACGGTCCATCTCGAAAGCACCAGCCGCCGAGTCGATCTTATCAGTGACGGCTTCGATGTCGCGATCCGCGTACGCGTCCCGCCGCTTGAGGAAACGGATCATGTGATGCGCGTGCTTGGCGACAGCGCACAGCGCCTCGTTGCCAGTCCGGGCTGCCTGTCACAATTGAAGGCTTCTGCAGTGCCCGCGAGTTTAAGTGAACTGCCAAGTGCCGGGTTTGGCCCCGCCCATCGCCAGCATGTCTGGCAGCTCGAAGGTCCAGACGGCGCCTCGGCCAGCGTTCCCTATACCCCGCGCCTGGTGACCGATGACATCGCGCAACTCAGAAGCGCAGTGCTGCTTGGTGTCGGGATTGCCCAGCTTCCGTCCATGGCCGTTGATAAGGATATCGAGACCGGGGCACTCGTCGATATCCTCCCTAAGTGGCGCCCCAGAAGCGGCATTGTACATGCCGTTTTTCCTTCCCGGCGAGGGCTGTTGCCGGCGGTGCGCAGCCTGATCGATCATCTTGCGAATGAATATGCCTCCATCAAGACGCACGCCCTGCCTCTACTCACAGGCGCGCCCAGGCGCTAAGTTCCGGCCCATTCCGCCTACGGTGGCGAGTGCCTGTGCCCAGGTGATGTCTGGCG
>JBEBJD010000004.1:0-13991 GCA_040080075.1 Hyphomicrobium sp.
ATTCATTCGTGAGCATGAATTTTATTATGTTTTGATTACAAGTTCTTTCAACTTATATTTCTCGTATTATATTTTCGTTGTATTATATCTTCCACTGCTTGCCAGCGAAATTTGCGGCCTGCCGTGGCAATCCAATTGCCGTTGCTTTTCAGACCGCAATATCTACCGCATCCATCCAACTGACGCGGCGCGCAGCGTGCCGACGGTCCGTTCTCGCCGGCATTTTGCTCGGCATGATGTCATCTCCAGCGGCCAGAAATGATCCCATTTTGATCGCGCCCCCGACATATTTTCACCAAGCCGTGCGGTCCTTCTTGATCCCGGATCACGTTAACCAGAGGGAGTATTGCGTATGGTGTTCCAACGAAGACATGACATGGCCCCACAGCCCGTTCCTGCATCGCCTGTCTCGCCTTCCACGATGCGAGCCGCCGAGCCCGCACGCTTTGATCGCCCTGTTTATGCCACTGCCAGCGCGCAACCCGCCACCAACTATGATCCGATTGTCGAGTCGGTCATTGGCAACGATTTGAGCATTGAAGGCGAAACCATCACAATCCGGTGCAAAGGATCCCTCAAGATCTTGGGCAATATTCAAGCTGATTTGCACTCAAAACGACTGGAAGTGGGTAAAGAGGCCGTTATCAATGGGGCCATTGCGGCCGACACCATTGATGTATTCGGCCGCGTACAGGGCTCAATTCTAGGCGCCAAAGTGGTGCTGCACGCGGGCTCGGATGTCGAAGGCGATATCATGAGCCAGCTTCTTTCCGTGGAAGAGGGCGCCAATTTCGACGGCCGCTCGCGCCGCGTCACCGACCCATCCGAAATTGCTCCGCAGCTCGAGCGTCCCGTTGGACTCCCGGTTGCAAGGGGCAGTTCAATGACCTCCGCTCTTTCGGCCCATTCGGGCCTGGCGCAACCGTCTGGTTCCGGGGCTTCCCCGCTGAACTAACCAGGCATGGGCCTATTGAGCGCATGAAAGCGGGTGCAGCGCGGCCATCGCCGCGCCGCACCTCGTTGGGCCACGGAATGAAGGAATAATTCTCGCATACCTAATCGTCGTCCAAATCGACCCTTGGCCTCGACAAATACGGCTCAGGCATCCTAAAATCCAACCATCCGCCACCGCGCCCCGATAAAAAGGCGCAACGGTAGGGCTGCGCGGTACGGGCCGGCATGATTCGGCCACCGGAGCGTTGGATTGTCCGGAACGCTGACGACTGCCCGGCAGCGCTTTAAATTTGGGGGAACGCCTGTCATGTCCGCGGCTGCCATGTCCGATGCATCATCCGTAAGGGTCACAGGGGCGGTTTCCGGCAATCCACCGGACCAAGCCACGAGCCGCGCTACCGTGGCCGCGGCCGGCGGCCTGCAACCCAGCGACGCGCCCCCGCGGGAAAAATTCATCCCTGTCACAGTCACCGCGCTCATCGACCGGCTGACACCCGCCTCAAATTGGCCCACGGGCGACAGTGCTCAGGTCAAAAGGTTTTTCCGCTATCTCGAACACTGGCGCCGGCAGCGCGCCAGCGCCGGCATGATCGAACTGATGCACAACTACGAGCCATTCAGTCCCGATACCGACCTGCTGGTGACGCGCGCGTACTCAGCCGCAGAGCGCCTCGATCAGCAAAAGAAGGTCGTGGCCGAGATGGAGCATTTGCTCAAAAGAGCCAACTACGAGCGTATCGATCCGCAAAATGTGTCCATGATCATGACCAAGGAGTCCCATTATGGGCTCGATTTGTTTGTCGACTTTTCTGCGTTCGAAGAATGCCTGATCTACTTCCGTGGGGCCACCAAACGCCGCGACGAGCGCCGCAATCCGCGTAAATTCTACCGCAAGGAAGAATTTGATGTGCCGATCTACCAGCGGCTGTTCTTGCTGTTCAAGCTGAAGCCGTTTGAAAAGCGGGTCAGCGAAGTAATGGCCGAGCGTAAGATTGACCGTGCAGAAGCCGAGCGCATGATCAAAAAGCTGCGCGCCTCATTGCCGGGCGCCGTCAGCGACCAGAACATCTATATGAAGCTGTTCAAGAACATTCCGCGCACCGATATTGAAATGGTGTTCCCCAATACGCGCGTAAAATTCCGCATGTTCGACAAGATCAAACTTGGCGTCACAGGCGGCGGCGCTATGGGTGCGGGCGTCTTTGGCACTGCGGGCAAACTGGCAGCGGGCGGTTTGGCGGCGACAAATCCTGTGGCGCTTATTGGAGCGGTCGCGACTCTGGGCGGCGTGGCTTTCCGTCAGTCCATGAACTTCGTCAATCAGAAGAACCGTTACATGGTGGTGATGGCGCAGAATCTGTATTTTCATTCCATGGCCGACAATCGAGGTGTGGCCTTGAAGCTTTCGGACCGGGCGGCCGAAGAAGAAGTCAAAGAAGATATTTTGCTCTATAGCGTCCTAGCCAAAGAACCCGCCAAACACAGCGATCTTCCGGAAATCGACCGGGCCATAGAAAAGTATCTGACCGATTGCTTTGGAGTTTGCGTGGATTTCGACTTGGAAGATTCGCTCACGCGGCTTGTCGCCGATGGTCTTGTGGTAGAATCTCCAGATGGAACGCTAGTAACTATGAACCCTACACAAGCCGCGCTCCACGTCGACAAACAATGGGATGCTTTCCTTGACGAGATCCCGTCGTTCGAAGACAGCGAGAAGGGCCACGAAGCCGAGAGCACCGTTCCACCGCAACGACCAGGCGAAATAGCCTGACAATTATTTTTACGGCACTGGCCTCTTGAGCGGCCTGAGACAGGTCGCGGAGGACCGATGAGCGCGCATAAGATCATATTCGACGAACCCGGCCGCAGCACGGCACATGCCATCGCCGCGGCCTTGCAGGACCTGTTCGATCCCGGCCCCACCGCCTTGACCTTGTTTGAGCACCAGCCAACAGCCGATGCCGGCCTGCACTGGCGCGTTGAAGCCTACTATGACGACGTACCCGATGCGGATGCCCTGACTTCCAGTCTGAAAGAAATACTGGGTCTCGACATTGCAGCCGCCCAAATTGCCGACGTGCCGGCTCTGAATTGGGTGGCGCTTTCGCAAGCCGCCTTGCCGCCGGTGCTAGCCGGCCGTTTCACGATTCATGGCAGTCACGATACGTCCCGGGTGCCGCGCGGGCCTTTCTCCATTCTCATCGATGCCGGCGAGGCCTTTGGCACCGCGCACCACGCCACGACCTACGGCTGCCTCTTGGCCCTCGACAGGCTGACGCGCCGGACACATTTCAACCACGTCCTTGATCTCGGGTGCGGATCGGGGGTTCTGGCGATAGCCGTGGCCCGAGCCAACCCACATGCACGCATCTTCGCCACCGACCTCGACCGTCAGTCGGTCACCGTGGCTGCTGAGAATATGCGCCTCAATGGAGTTGGAGACCGCATCACCACTCTTTGCGCCAATGGTCTCAATGCACCGGCCCTGCGCCGGTCTCCTGCCTTCGATCTCGTCATCGCCAATATTCTGGCGGGTCCCTTGATCGAATTGTCCGGGCCTATAGCCCGCTCCCTTGCGCACCGCGGTGCTCTGGTGTTGTCTGGACTGCTAACGCATCAGGCGCCCAGCGTCATCGCCGCCTACAATGCACAAGGCATGTCTCTCGCCTCGCACGCCCGCATCAACGGCTGGTCGACGCTAGTCCTGCAAAAGCGGTAGTGTCCTGATCGCGAAGTTCGTTGTGAGTGCGCCGCAGAATGAGTCGAACTTCGCGATCAATAGGACACTAGAAAACCAATATTACTAGTGTGATTAAGATCGAGAAGTCCGCCCAAGAGACCGCCGCAAGAATGAAGCGGACTTCTCGATCATCACACTAGCCCACAAGCACAAGTGAAGCACCCCGCTCATGTTCCAGACTTTCGACGCCACGCCATCTCCCCAAGCGTCATCCGAGCGCGTCAAGCGGCTCAGGGTGCTGCTCTTAGAACGTGGGCTCAAAGGTTTTCTTGTGCCTCGCGCCGACGAGCACCAGGGCGAATATGTGCCGCCGTCCGCCGAGCGTTTGAAGTGGCTGACAGGATTTTCAGGAAGCGCCGGACTGGCGGTGGTAACAAGCAAACATGCGGCCGTTTTTACCGATGGCCGTTATACGGCGCAGGTGCGCTCGGAAGTGGATGGCACGCTGTTTGACTTCCCCGGCCTCGCTCGCACCCAGTTGACGGGGTGGCTGACAACGAATTGCCAAAGCGGCGATGTGATCGGCTTTGACCCCTGGTTGCACACGGCGGGTGAAATCGGCCGCCTGACGCAAGCGCTCAAGTTGCACGGCATTAAACTGAAACCGGTCAAGAACAATCTGGCCGATCGCATATGGGGTACTGGCCGGCCTGCACCGCCACGCAATCCAATTCTTCCCCATCCTATCGAATTTTCTGGACGCAGCGCGGCAGACAAGATTTCCGCAATAGCGAAGGAATTGAAAACGGCAGGCCAGGATGCCCTGGTTCTGACTTTGCCTGACAGCATCTGCTGGCTGTTCAACATTCGCGGCTCAGACGTCGCGCACAATCCAGTCGTGCTTGCCTTTGCCATTGTACCCGCACAAGGCAAGCCCGAGCTTTTCGTAATACCGGAAAAGAACTCCAAGGAGGCACGCGCCCATCTCGATGGCGTGGTCAAGCTGAGCAAGCCGGAAAAAATGGCGGAAAAGCTCAAGGCCCTCAAAAAATCCGGCAAGCGCGTGCGCATTGATCCCGAGACGGCGGCCTGGTGGTTCACGCACACGCTTGGGCCAAAGTCCGCGGTGCGCGGACCCGATCCGTGCATCGCGCTAAAGGCCATCAAAAATAACATTGAAATCGAAGGCGCACGCGCCGCTCACGTGCGCGACGGCGCGGCCATGTGCACCTTTCTGGCATGGCTTGACAGCGCGGCAGGTGATGGCACCGTGGACGAAATCTCTGCGGTCAGGAAACTTGAAGAGGCACGGATCGCGACTGGTGCCTTGAAGGAAATCTCGTTCGACACAATTTCAGGCAGCGGACCCAACGGCGCCATCGTGCATTACCGGGTTTCGCAACAGACCAATCGTCAGCTCCAGCAGGGCGAACTTTTCCTGCTCGATAGCGGCGCGCAATACGCCGATGGCACCACAGATATTACGCGCACCATTGCCATAGGCCAGCCCAGCCCCGAAATGCGCGAGCGCTTTACGCTTGTCCTCAAAGGTCATATCGCCATCGCCACGGCGCGATTTCCAAAAGGAACGCGCGGCATCGACCTCGATCCGTTCGCGCGCAAGGCGCTATGGGACATGGGCCTCGACTACGATCATGGCACAGGCCACGGCGTCGGCAGCTATCTATCCGTGCACGAGGGTCCGCAATCGATTAGCCGGGCAGGCATGGCAGTATTGGAACCCGGTATGATCTGTTCCAACGAACCTGGGTATTACAAAGCGGGCACTTACGGCATCCGCATCGAAAATCTCGTTCTAGTGAGCGAGGCAGAAATTCCGCCGCGTGGCGAGCGGCCGGCCATGAGCTTTGAAACACTAACGCTTGTGCCCATCGACCGGCGCCTGATCGACATAAGTTTGTTGGACCGCAATGAACTGACCTGGCTTAACGCGTATCATGCCCGGGTCCGTGCAACCATCGGTCCGCTGGTTGACCCCTCGGCGCGCGAATGGCTCACGGCCTCGACCGGGCCTCTTTAAGGTCTGTGCGTGCTTGCTGTGATCAGCCGCACTCAGCTTTGTCCGATAAGCTGCAGCCACTCATCTTCCGACAGCACGGTAACGCCGAGATCGCGCGCGGTGGTCAGCTTCGAACCGGCGTCAGCGCCCGCGATCACATAATTGGTTTTTTTCGACACTGAGCCAGCCACCTTGGCGCCAAGCCTCTCGGCTTGGGCCTTGGCTTCGTTGCGCGAAACTTTCTCCAACGTACCCGTAAACACCACTGTCTTGCCGGTAATGGGCGAAGCAGTGAGGGACGGCCTCTCGAACGGTTCAATTTCAACCTCTGCCAAGAGATCGTTCACAGCTTCAACGTTGTGCGGTTCTGATAAGAACGCGATCAATTCATCCGTGACGACTTCACCGATGCCGCTCAAGCCGGCAAACTCCCGGTAAGCCTCACCGGGCCGCCCGGCAGCAGCGCGAACGGCAGCATCCTTGACACTGACGCCATCTGAGAATGCTTCAAACAGCGCATCGAATGTGGCTGCCCGCATGCCTTTTAGTTTTTTCAAGCCATCGAATGACGCCGCGCCTGCAAACAGATCCGCTGCGTCCGTGCGTGGGCCCGCAAAATAATCCATCACCAAGTCTGCCGTCTTGGCGCCAAGGCCAGGCACACTCATAAAGCGGCGGTAGCCGGCACTAGGCTTCGACTTGGCGGCGGCCAGGATGGCATCGCGCAGGGCGGCAAAACTTCCGTAGGCTTTGGCCAAATCCTTGGATGTCGTTTCGCCCACATGCCGAATTCCCAGCGCGTACAAAAACCGTGGCAGCGAAATTTTGCGCCGGCTGTCGATGGACTTGAACAGCTTCTCGACCGATTTGGAACCCAGTCCTTCGCGGTCCTTCAATTGCTTCAACGACGACGAATCGCGTACGGCGAGGGTAAAAATATCGGCCGGCTTGCGAATCAGTCCATCGTCAAAAAATGACTCAATCTTTTCACCGCCCAGACCTTCGATGTCGAAAGCAAGCCGCGAGACGAAGTGTTTCAAACGCTCCTTGGCCTGCGCCGGGCAGATGAGGCCACCCGTGCAGCGGCGAACAACACCCGCCTGCGCACTTGGATCTTCGTCATCTGTCTCGCGCACGGCTTCGCTGCCGCACACCGGGCAGACCTCGGGAAAGCGGTAAGGCACCGACTTATGCGGCCGCTTGTCGAGCAGGACACGCACCACCTGCGGGATCACATCGCCCGCGCGCTGCACCACCACCGTGTCACCGATGCGGATATCCTTGCGCGCAATCTCGTCTTCGTTGTGCAGGGTGGCGTTCGAAACTACGACGCCTCCAACCGTCACCGGTGCCAGCTTGGCAACCGGCGTCAACGCGCCGGTGCGCCCGACTTGAATCTCGATATCGTTGAGAATGGTGGTCGCCTGCTCGGCCGGGAATTTGTGCGCAATGGCCCAGCGTGGACTGCGCGAGACAAAGCCCAAGCGCGCCTGCCAATCGAGCCGGTTGACTTTGTAAACGACGCCATCGATATCGTAACCGAGGCTGGCACGCCGTTCGCCTAAGCTGTTAAAATAGGCTAGCATGGCTGCCGCATCGGCGCACTCTTCAGTGTGCGGGTTGACGGGCAGCCCCCACCCCTCAAAGACTTTGACCATGCCCAATTGGGTGTCAGCGGGTATGTCCGGCATTTCGCCCCAGGCATAAGCAAAAAATTGTAGCGGGCGCTTGGCCGTGATCGTGCTGTCCAACTGTCGTAATGAGCCCGCCGCCGCATTGCGAGGATTGGCGAAGACCTTGTCTCCCGTCTTGGACTGCTCATCATTGAGGCGCTTGAAATCGGCGTGGCTTAGATAGATCTCGCCGCGCACCTCCGCAACGGCGGGCACATGCTTGCCTTTCAGACGATGCGGTATGCACGGAATGGTCAGCACATTGGCGGTGACATTCTCGCCCTCCGCGCCATCCCCCCGTGTCGCCGCCTGGACCAACCTGCCGGATTCGTATCGCAACGAAATGGACAGGCCATCGATCTTCGGTTCGGCGGTGAATTCAAGCTCCGCAGCGGCTTCCAGTCCGAGAAAGCGGCGCACGCGCTCAACGAAGTCTGAGACATCTCTATCGTCAAACGCATTGCTCAGCGACAACATCGCAACGGCATGACGGATCTTGCCAAAGCCGCTGGCCGGCGCCGCACCGACGCGATGGGACGGGCTACCGGCAGTTACGAGATCTGGAAATCTGGCTTCGATGGCGGCGTGCCGCAGCCGCATCGCATCGTAGTCGGCGTCGGAAACGAGGGGAGCATCTTCCTGGTAGTAAGCGCTATCGAGCTCGGCAATGCGCGCCGTCAAACTTTTGAGCTCGTCGCGCGCCTGGCGTCCGGTAAGCCGCTCAACGGGGGTAACTTGGGACTTAGCCGGGCGTGTCGGGACAGTCTTCATACCGTGCGCAGAGCCAATGTTCTCAAGGCAGAGCCTGTGTTCTCAAGGCAGAGCCTGTGTTCTCAAGGCAGAGCCTGTGTTCTCAAGGCAGAGCCTGTGTGAAATCCGTCAGGCAAACCGGCTGTTGCGTGACCAAAGGACACTGAAAAGTTTCAGAACGGGCCGCCAAGCGAAAACTTTGGCACCGATTTCCAAGCCTTGGCAATCCACGACTCGCCGTCCTCGCGCGGCGCCAAGCCACCCGAGGCAAGCAGCGCATAAGACGACTTATACCATTTTGATTCCGGGAAGTTGTGCCCCAGAACGGCGGCGGCTGTCTGGGCTTCGTTGACAACGCCGAGCCCCATATAGCACTCGACGAGGCGCGCCAAAGCTTCTTCGACGTGCGCTGTGGTTTGATAATCGGAAACCACCGTCTTGAAGCGGTTGATGGCACCTGAGTAGTTGTTCTGCTTCAGGTAATAGCGCCCAACTTCCATTTCAGACGCAGCAAGATTGTCCTCGGCGATACGGATACGGTTGTCGGCGTCCTTGGCGTAAGTGCTGTCGGGGTAGCGCGCCTTCAAAATACGGAGTTGTTCGAGTGCCTTTCGCGTGGCCGTCTGATCGCGATTGGGACCCTTTATTTCATCGAAGTACGCCGATGCGATGATGTGATGGGCCAGCGGCGCATCCTTGGTTCCGGGATGCATAACCACATAACGCTCCGCCGAGGCCACGGCCTCCGGGGTCTTTCCGCCCTTGTAATAGGCGTAGGCCGCCATGACGATGGCGCGGCGGGCTTCGGGCGAATAAGGATGCGAGCGATCCAAATCTTCAAATTTTGCAGCGGCATCGCTGAACTTGCCGCGGTTCATAAGCCCATCGGCGTCAGCGTACATTTTCTCCGGCGTGTCGGTGCTGATCGAGCTAGTCAAATCCGACGATGACGCGCAACCGGCCAAGACAGCGATCACACAGGCGCAGACAGCGCCAGACACGCCGCGTCTCCAGACCGGGTCTATGCGCTTAAACATCGTGCCCCTTCATTGCCTGCCCGCCGTCACGTCGTTCACCCAAAAAATCCGGCCCCTACCATGCACAGTACCGGCAATTCCCAGTCTTTAGCGCGATAGCACATGAAACCGGCAAAATAAAACGCCTTAAACCCCGATACTGCGCTTAGACGACAAATGTGTTGATCATGTGGGTGGACGGCACGCTCCGAAGACCGATGCTCACCTTACGCGAGCACGTTAAGTCTCTCTTGCAACAGCCTATTTGATTAGCGGCGGCACGACCGTTCCCGCCCTTGTCCGGACCAACCGGTTGCGGATCAGTGAGCCCATAATCGGTTGATTTACTCGCCTGCCGCGACGGCCCGTTCGAAGCTTGCACCTTGCGGAATTTCGCGAACGCGAGGCGCCTGAGCGACCGTCCACGCAGTGCTATCTGCCAGCAGGGCTTGAAGTACGAGAGAATTGAGACGATGTCCGCCGCGAACCGAGCGGAAAGCACCTAACAGGGGATGGCCAGACAACGTCAGATCACCAACCGCATCCAGCATCTTGTGGCGCACAAACTCGAGCGGATCACGCAAACCTTCGCGGTTCATGATTCGGCCATCGCCGATTGCTACGGTGTTTGTCAGGTTAGCGCCCAATGCCAAGCCAGCCTTCCAAAGGCGCTCGACGTCGCTCATAAATCCAAAGGTACGTGCCCGGGCCAGCTCGTGGCGGAATACTCCGGGGCTCATTTCGTAGGCAAGGCGCTGGCGGCCAATAACAGGACTGTCGAAATCGATCTCGACATCAAGATGGAACCCGGAATGAGGAACGATTTCGCCCCAGCACGCACCCTCTTGGACACGAATTGGCTTCAAAACCTTGATAAATTTGCGTGGCGCGGACAATTCCCGCACACCCGCTTCGTCGATTGCCTCTACGAAGGCAGCCGAGCTGCCATCCATGATCGGAACTTCTTTGCTATCGATCTCGACAACGCAGTTGTCTATCGAAAGGCCGCGCAACGCAGCTAGAAGGTGCTCGACGGTGCCTACCGTGACGCCGTTGTCGTCACCAATGACGGTACATAATGTGAGGTTTTTGACGTTTTCGACACGGGCGGCAATGTCCGCCACAACCCGGCCGCGCTTTGTAACAACAAACCTCAGCCCTGTATCGGCCTCGGCAGGATGAAGAATAACCGAAACGGGTGCCCCACTATGGACCCCAATGCCTTGAAGTTCTACTTCTCGCGCGAGCGTTGTCTGTCGCGCGCCGATAAATCGGTTAGACATTCTGCGCCGTCCCTCGATCCCGATAGCCTCAGTGCCTCTGATACCCAAGAGACCCTCAAACTACCCCCAAAACCTCTCAGCCGCCGTTGCCTGGAGCTTTTATCGCCAGATGTTACGCTCTTACGCGGCGCAATCAGCAGGCACTCAAAGTGCATCGCGAACCAATTCGTTAAGGCAAAGATATCTCTCGTTCGCAAAAGCGACAAATCACGCTTTCTTTCACTCTGTTACGCAAATGCATCGCCTTAAAAAGGCGTTCTCCAGGCTCACGGCTTACTTACGCCGTCCATTGATAAACCCAGGTAATCCGGGCATTTCTTGACTTTTGAGACCATTGGTTCGTTGGCCGTCCTGCTCTCGTGACGGCGCGCTGCGGGCGCGTCCCTCAGCGGTATCGGGCCACGCCTGACCCGATGTGCGGTGCGATCTCTCGTGCGCCTGCGAATCACTGTCTTGAGCGCTGCGGCCCGTGAAGCGGCTAAACCACCCGGACCGGCGGGGCGTGGCATTGGAAACGCTGGTTGGAACTGGGGGTGGTGTCTGCTGAGCAGCACCCCAACCGCCCGATTTTTTCGCCATGTATTCGCGCTGCCCTACTACCGGGAAATCCTCGACCTCCGGCATACGGCGCTGACGGCGGAATTCTGCCGGCGGCATGGGAGCAAATGCGGGTTCAGCCCCTAAGGGTTCTGAGTTTTGATAGGCCCGTGGTGACGGAGCATACGACTCGAAGTCTGCCAATGGCGGCTCCACGGCTTCTTCGATCCGGACGTTGCCTGGCGCCATCCATCCCTGATGAGGAGGCAGCGGCGGCGGGCCTGATACCGGCGAGACAGAATTGGCCTCGCTTGAGCCAAAATAACCTGCTCCTGCAGGCGCTTCGTGGTTCAGCGCCTCGGAAAGGCGCTGATGAACGTCTGCCGCAGCCGGCGGGGTGGCATACGGAGCGGGACTATAGCCATGGGCCGGAGGCGGCACGGCCACTTCGGGCGCGCTACTGGCGTAGGCCGGCGCCTGACGCACGGGCTCGGCGGGCGCGCGAGCCTCGCCGGTGTTGCGAACCATACCCGAGGCCACAATCGATACGCGGATCTTATCCTTCAGAGTCTCGTCAAATGTCGCGCCAACGATGACATTGGCTTCCGGATCAACCTCTTGGCGAACACGGCTGGCTGCTTCGTCGACTTCGTAAAGCGTCAAAGAACGTCCGCCGGTTATCGACAGCAAGAGGCCCTTGGCACCCTTCAACGTCACGTCATCGAGCAGGGGATTGGAAATTGCTTCCTCGGCAGCAACCGTAGCGCGGCCTGGCCCGGAAGCCTCGCCTGTGCCCATCATTGCCGTACCCATGCCGCTCATAACCGTGCGCACATCGGCAAAGTCGAGATTGATGAGGCCTTCCTTGACGATCAAATCGACAACGCATGCGACGCCCGAATAGAGCACCTGGTCTGCCAGAACAAAGGCCTCTGCAAACGTCGTCTTATCAGTGGCGATGCGAAACAGGTTCTGGTTGGGTATGACGATCAAGGTGTCGACGTTGTTGCGCAGGCGTGCGATCCCGTCCTCGGCCGTTCGCATGCGCCGCGCACCTTCGAATTGGAACGGCTTGGTGACGACGCCAACCGTCAAGATTCCCAATTCCCGGGCCACACGCGCAATGACTGCCGCCGCACCCGTGCCGGTGCCCCCGCCCATACCGGCGGCCACGAACACCATATGCGAGCCAGCGACCATATCGCGGATATCGGCTAGCGCTTCCTCTGCAGCGGCCTCACCAATTTCAGGCTTCGAGCCTGCGCCCAGGCCTTCTGTCAGGCTGGCGCCAAGTTGAATGCGGTAGTCGGCGCTCGAATTGGCCAGTGACTGGGCATCGGTATTGGCAACGACGAAATTGACCCCCGTGAGCCCGGCGCCAATCATGTTGTTGACGGCGTTGCATCCCGCGCCACCCACCCCAATCACTGTCAGCCGGGGCTGGAGATCGCGCGCTATTGGTAACTTGGCAGAGGTGGTCATCGTTCGTCAAAGTCCTATGAGATCTGCCTGAAATGCCAGCCCGAAACGCATGGAACCACTAAGCTGGACGGGCTCCTCCAGCGCCTTGCAAAGCTTCCAGCGGCCTCAAAAGCCACTGGACCGTCAGGCGGCGCCCTAAAAGCCGCCCTTTAACCAGGATCCGACACGGTGCATGTATCCGCCGGAATGATCGTCACCCAAATCAGCGTTCCCCGCCGGCTGCCCGGTCAAACTGTCCCGTGCAAACAACAACCCTGTCACCGTCGAGAATGCCAGGGTGCGCGCGACAGGTGGCAACCCTGAAACCTCAGCGGCTTGACCCCTTCGGACTGGCCGCTGCAAGACGTCACTTGCAAACTCCGCCATGCCTGTCAGGAGACTCCCCCCGCCTGTCAGCAAAATGGCCTCTCCCGCTCCGCCAGCGAAGCGCCTTCCATCCGGCTGGAATGCAACGGCCTGCAGAATTTCGGCGGCCCGTGAACGTAAAACGCTGGCCAACTCTGCCTTGGTCGCGCGCTGCAAGAGGCCTTCTTCCATACCCGCCTGGGGATAGGAGAACCCCTCATGCTCGTCCGACCGGGCACTGAGCAGATTGCCATAAAGCACTTTGATTCGCTCGGCTTCTATGAGCGGGGTATGCAACGCACGAGCGATATCGGATGTCATGAGGCCGCTGCCGAGGGGCACTGACCTGACAAATTCGAGCTGACCGGCGCTGAACGTGGCCAGTTTGGTGGTCCCGCAGCCGATATCGATGACGGTCACGCCGAGTTGGCGGTCTTCCTCGCTGGTAACGGCCAATGCACTGGCAAAGGGAGCAACGACACATCCTGCAACGCCCACATGGCAGCGCTCAAGCACTGCCATAAGATTGCGGACCGGCGCTTCGTCAGCCGAAACGGCATGAATAGCCGACGACATATGGCGGGCGGCCATGTTGGTCAAATCGCCCTCGCACAAGGTGCCATCGAGGTGAACGGCGCGGCGATTGAGGTGGACCAGGCGGCGGCCGTCGCGTTCGATATAGGCTCTTGCACCCGACATGAGCCGTGCGACGTCACGGGCCGAAACCGTGCCCCCGGCGAGGTCGGCACTGGCGGTCATATTGTGAGATTTCAAACGCCCGCATGACACCGATACGAAAACGCTTTCAAGCGTTACCCCGGCCATCCGTTCGGCTTGGGCGATGGTGGCCCTGATGCAGCTCTCGGCCTCGGCAAGGTCGATGATGGCACCGGCTTTGACGCCTCGTGACTGCTGATGCCCGATGCCAAGAATGCGCAAGGGGGCTTCACCAGGGGCGGCGGCGCCAACGCCAGAGCGTGCGGCCCGGCGTGCCGCGGCGATACACACGGTCTTAGCCGTTCCGATGTCGAGGACAGCAACAATATCAGAGGTCTTGCCGGACAAGCGGGTCATCAGCCAGCCCCCGCAGGAACAACGGATATAGCGCCCGCATCGGGCCGCGTCTGAAGTGGCGCATTGGGTACGGCAGGAATGGCCGCCTGACTGCCACGGGCAGCCGGGCGACCGGCTGTTTGGCGCACAGCGATACGGCCCGGCGCGCGAACATCAATGATGCGGCTGGGAATATAC
>JBEBJD010000184.1:0-3080 GCA_040080075.1 Hyphomicrobium sp.
GGCGGCGATGGAAGGGCCGGCGTGCGGCCAACTGTTGTACTTCTGCGGACATGATCGCTTAGCCTTCCGAACCGGGGTTGTCGTTGCGCGGAGCGCGCGGAGGACGAGGGCCACGCGGAGCATCGCCAGCACCTGCTGCAGCATCGCGAGGAGGACGAGGCGCATCGCCAGGCGCGCCGGCATCGCGGGGGGGGCGCGGACGGAACGTCGAGCCGCCCTCGCGGTCGCCGCGGAACCCGCCGCCTGCACCTGCGCCGCCTTCGCGCGGCGGCCCACGGAAGCCGCCGCCGCCTTCACGGCCACCGCCGCCGAAGCTGCGTCCGCCGCCACGATCGCCACCGCGATCACCGCCGCCGAAGCCGCCGCGATCGCCGCGCTCTTCGCGGTCCTGCTTACGCATCATGATCGAGGGTTCGGTTTCGTGCTCTTCGACCTTGACGGTCAGGAAGCGCAAGACGTCGGGCGCCAAGCCCATCAGTCGCTCCATTTCGGCAACGGCTGCCGGCGGGCTGTCGATGTTGAGCAGCGAATAATGGGCCTTGCGGCTCTTCTTGATCTTGTAGCCAAGGCCCTTGAGGCCCCAGTATTCGGTCTTGGTAATTTTGCCGCCGCCGTTGGTGATGATGTCGGAAAATTCCTTCGTCATCGTCTCAACTTGCTGCTGGGATACGTCCTGGCGCGCCAGGAAGACATGCTCGTACAACGGCATGTTTTGGCCTTTCTTTCAACGGTTTCCCGGGCTGATCGTTCAGCTCGAGATCATCCCTCCGGCGCATAGCCCCTGATGGACCCTAGTCAAAGGCCCAATAGGCACCCATAGAGCGGAGACACTGGGGAACGGATTGAAATCCTTCAACAATTATTGAAAATGTTGAAAAATCCGGTCCTGCCGCGTGCGCCTGGCTGGTCAAAAGCCACGTGCAAACAGCCCCATTCAGCCTCCAACCGGAGCGGGTGATAGGCGCGCTTTATACAGGGATTTGGAGTTGGGGCAAGGGGTTGGAGGAGCGGCTTATTCGTGAGAGAGCTTCATCCAACTGCACTACAGCTTGGACTTGAGGTCGCGGAGATAGCGGATGATGGCGTCTATCTCGCCGGGTTGAAAGACGAATTGCGGCATGTCGGGGTGACCCGAGACGATGCCCTCCGCTAAGGCTTCGGCGAGATCGGACGGATCATAGCGGGTGACAACCTCGCGAAACGGCGGTGCCTGGGGGTGAGTGCTGGATCCGTCGTGCCCGATGGCATGGCAGCGGCTGCAGTTGGCTTCCAGGATCGTCTGCCCCTGCTGCACAGCATGGCCCGGCGCATCAGCCGCGGTTGCTGGCAATGCGTGGGCGACAACTATGACCGCGAGGGCGTTCGTCAGTTTCAAATTCGATCTCCAGTTGCCGCCCGCGCTCCATGTTTGAGCGGGCGCAGTCATTGAGTGGAGGCTATGTAGGGGGGCGCAAACTCAGAATGTAGGCAATAATGTTATCCTGATCAGCAGGAGCTATCACGAAATTGGGCATGGTTGGGTGCGACGTCTGCAGCCAGACGGCGAGTGCATGACCCGTCATGCCGGGCGTTGCGGCGACGCTTGCAAAACTGGGCGCATCGGCATTTGGAGACAGTTCAACGCCGCCGGTGACGGCATGGCATTCGGAGCAGTGTGAGCGTGCGTAGGCGCCGCCTGTGGCTGCGCTGCCAACCTCCTGAGCTTGCGCATTTATTGCCCCCATTGGGGAAAAGGCACCTGCGAACAGCACGAGTGCCAGCTTGAATGTCAATCGCACGTGGAGCCTCTTTTATCGATGCTAAATAGTCTTGACCGCTAGGCGCGGACACGGACTCAAGTCATCATTCATCACGCCCTAGCGTGCAAGATAGTCTGGCGGTGCCTGGCGCGCCCGGCGTTGACATGGGTCAAGGGAAGCGGGCTAGGGGTAGGTAACGGGAGGCGCGGGGCGGGGTAATAGGAAGCGCAACGAGGGCATTTCAGTCGCTTTTTGATCAGGTGGGGCCCTGATTTTTTAATGTCCTTCACTTTTCCGCCACCCCCGTCCGCTTGAACAACTCCGGCACGATATCGCGCACGCGCACGGGCGTGGCGTCGATGAAGGGCAGCGGTCGTGTTACGTCGATAGCGGCGACGCCGACGCGGGCGGTCAAAGCGCCATTGAAGGCGGCCTCGCCTAAGCGGCGCGACAGGCGCCGCAGCAAATCCTGGCCAAGGAACTGACCGAGCAGATCGTCAGTCATGGCGATGCCGCCGGTGGCGATGATATGTGCGACCACCATGCGCCCCAGACGCAGGGCACCCATGCCGCCCGGCCGCCCGCCGTAAAGGCCCGCAAGGCTGCGCAACATGCGCAGATTTTCAACCAGTACATAGCCCATGGCAATCCACACCATAGGACTGAGCGCGGTCACTGTGCTCACGCGCTTCGATGAGGCGAGGATGAGACGGCGGGCCTGCGCATCGAGCGGACCCAAGACTTCGCGATCAGCCAAACGCAGCAGATCGCCAGGGTCGCGCACATCGCCTTCATGCTCTGCCAGTCGCGCCAGACCCCACCTCACATCGCGGCGGCCAGCAAACAAAGCGCGCAGATCACGCACTGCCGAGCGTTCGTGCTTCTTATCCTTGCTTGCGAGAGCTGCTGCCGCGTCGCGTCGCAAACGGCCGAGGCGCGCGAAGCGAAACAGTCCGAATAATTCGCGCACCACGATGACCAGTGCGGCTAGTGCGCCAATGGCGGCAAGCCCGGTTGCCGTCCAACCGATCCAGTCATTGCGTTCCAGGGCTTGGGCGACGAAGCGCGCGAACGACACGCTGGCGGCGAGTGAGGCGAGGCCAAGCATGGCGGAAAAAAATAGGGCGCCCCAGCGGATGCCGCGGGAAAAACTTAACGGGGCGTGCGAAATATTGCTGCCGGCTCCGCCCGCGTCATCAGCCAGATCATCACGATCTGCCGCCACACTGGGTGATGGCGCGACAAGTGCCGGATCATCGGCCGCAAACACCCGCGGTTTGCGGGTAAGGTTGGTATCTTTGGGCGCGGTCATACCAGCCAATCTCCGATCAAGAAGTCGAG
>JBEBJD010000277.1:0-3040 GCA_040080075.1 Hyphomicrobium sp.
TAGAATCGAGTGCTTCCGGAAAAGTGTGCAGCGGTTTTCCGGATAGAAGCTCGATAGAATCGAGTGCTTCGGGAAAAGTGTGCAGCGGTTTTCCGCAAAGAAGCACGGTAAGTCAACGAGCTAGGAGCCTGTCCGCTGTTCAATCAAAGCCGGATAGACCCTAGCCCCGTCCTCCGCCGTGCCGGTGTGACCGCGATGCCTCTGTCCCAATCTTTTCAGCATTTATTGATCGAGAGGTGTCGAGCGGCGCGCACAAATCTGGCACCCTTTTGCGGACTGTTCGGTGCGGATCAACTTTTTATGGAGCCGGTGATGGCGAAAGTTATGTTTGGAATTGTGGGCGCGGCCGGATTGGCACTCGCTGTTGCGTCGGGTTCGGCTTTGCTAGCTGGACCGGCACGTGCTGACGACAACGGACTTGCTTCAGTGCACGATCTGCGGCGCGAAAAGGGCCGGTTGTGCCAAGTTGGTCATTATCATTCTGGCGGCGGCAGCGGCAGAACCCGTAAGGCGGCCGAGGCCGATGCCATCGGATCGTGGCAGTCGTTTACGGCATTTGAGTATGGCACGGATTGGGCCCGTTTCAGCAAAGCAGCCAACAGGAGCATCAGCTGCTCGCCAAGCTCCAGCGGCTATGATTGCAACGTCGAGGCCCGGCCCTGCAAATAGCCGTTGAGTGAATGGCGTGCCGGTAATCGGTACCATCACCGGCCGGGGCAGAGCGTGTCCCGGCCATTGTGATTGCCCAAGGTGAACTTGTTAGCGGCCTGTCAGAACGCGCCGCAAAACAGATTGGACGATGCGCAGCAGCATCGGCACAATCACGGCCTGCAAGAGCCATCCCATGAAGCCGCGATTCTGAAAACCGAGCAGTCCACCCAGAATGTCCCGGATGACGCTGTCGAGGGATGCTGGTGCACCGGCGCCCCTGCCATTGCCGCCATTCTGTGGAACCTTCACACCGCCGCGCCGGATGACGTCGGGCAAGTCGTCATAGGGGTTGGGTCCCGGTGATAGACCGGGCAAATTGTCGCCCGGAATCGGCAACGGAGTCTGGCGCGGAAGGGTGCCGTCAGCTTCGGAACTGCCGGGTATGCTGAGCGAGCCCGTGGCCTGCAATGCCGGTACTTTGCCGATCACTTGTTGCAGCGACGAGCGGCTGCCCTTCGCGAGGGCCGCGACCGTCACGGCGGCGACGGCGGGTAACATGCTCTTGATGACGCTGTCGCTTAGTCCAGTCTCGCGGGCAACGCGGGCCGCTAAGCTGCGGCTCTTGTCCTTGCTCCCCAACAGCATTTGCAGATCACCGATACCCCGCTCACTCAATTCAGGCGCACTCAGACCGGCGCTTGTGCCGAGGGCTTGAGCCGGATCCGAGCGGCCCATAGCGGCTACCATATCAGCGATACCGCCGCGATTGAGGGTGTTGCGTTCGATAGCTTTGGCGAATTCTGGAACGATGCAGTCAATTGCGGCCTTGGCATCCTTGGCCGGGATGCCGAATGTTGCGGCCAGATTGTCAATGGCCGCTTGGCCCTGCGGACCATTGAGATAATCGAGAATGCGCACGTATTGCCTCCGCTAGTGTTGCGTCCCAAACATTCGAGTCCGGCGACAGGTGGACCGATGCTTGGAAAGACGCAACACAATCAAAACCACTCTAGAATCATTGTTTTTCTAGTGTCTTTCTGTCTCTGAAATGGATCTGCGAGGGTGCGGCGAAACATGAAGGCATTTCGGAGATAGAACACCAGACGTACTGATTCTGAGCCGGTTCACGCTATAGCAGCAAGTTTCTTGCCGTGCAGCTCCGCCGGGCGCGGGGTGTGGATGGGTTAAAAGCCTCGCCCAGACTCATGCCAAAGTTCGAGCCCGCCCCGCAAATGCCCCGGTTTGCGGGGCTCTGTGGGGCCAGGTGCGACTAAAGCACACCCCCATCGCACGGGCATACCTCCAGAGGTTCTGTTGCGCGCCCCAGGGTCTTTTGGCATGGTCCGCGGCGACTCTCGTCAACAGGGAACAGACGGGATGGCTGCGGCTCGCGTTCTCGGGCCAGTGGCCTATTTCCGTAACCGATACCGTAACAGACCATAGAGACGTTCAAGGGGAAGCTATGACCGATATTCTTTGGGGGATCATCGCCTGCGGGGCGCTATCTCTCGTTTATGCTGCTTTCACCATTCAACAGGTGATGAATGCCGACGCGGGCAACGCCAAAATGCAAGAAATTGCCGCCGCTATCCGCGAGGGCGCGCAGGCCTATCTCAACCGTCAATATCGCACCATCGGCATCGTTGGCGCGGTCATCTTCCTCATCGCTTGGTATTTGCTGGGCGGTCTTGTGGCTCTGGGCTTCCTCATCGGCGCTGTGCTGTCAGGTATCGCCGGGTACATCGGCATGAACGTGTCGGTTCGCGCTAACGTGCGTACGGCTCAAGCTGCAACCAAGTCACTTGCTGGTGGCCTCGACATCGCCTTTAAGGCAGGTGCGGTGACGGGCATGCTGGTTGCGGGCCTGGCGCTCTTGGGCGTTGCGAGTTACTTCCTGGTGCTCGTCGGTCCGCTCGAACTGGCGCCTGCCAGCCGCACCGTCATCGACAGTCTCGTGGCGCTGGGCTTTGGCGCTTCGCTGATTTCGATCTTCGCACGTCTGGGTGGCGGTATCTTCACCAAGGGTGCCGACGTCGGCGCCGACCTCGTCGGTAAGGTAGAAGCTGGCATTCCCGAAGACGATCCCCGCAACCCGGCGACCATTGCCGACAACGTGGGCGATAACGTCGGCGATTGCGCCGGCATGGCGGCCGACCTGTTCGAAACCTATGCCGTGACGGTAGTGGCCACCATGGTGCTGGCCGCCATCTACTTCGCCGGGCAGGCCAATCTCAACAATCTGATGCTCTACCCGCTCGCCATTTGCGCGGCGTGCATCGTGACCTCGATCATCGGCACGTTCTTCGTCAAGCTTGGCTCGAACGGCTCGATCATGGGCGCGCTCTATAAGGGCATCATCGCCTCGGGCGTGCTGTCGATCGCAGGCCTC
>JBEBJD010000304.1:0-3033 GCA_040080075.1 Hyphomicrobium sp.
ACATTGGCCACTTCACGCACCCGTGACAGCGATAGTCGCGGCTCGGCCATCATTGCAATCAAATCGTCGATGCGTTTGAGCATGTCCTCGCCGATGGCAAAAAGTTCCATCTCGGCTTCGCCCAGTTGCGGCAGATGCAGTTTGTAGGCCTCGATGTGCAGCGCCACCTTGCGCATGCCATCGACGACGTCATCGAGGTCATCGGCCAGCCGCATGCTGTCGGGAATGTCGAAGCGCATGATGAACGAGTTGTCGAGGAGCTCGTGGATTTGGTCGACAATGGCATCTGCACGGTGCTCATGATCGATGATGCCCTTGACATCAAGGCCCTTGGAGTCGCGAAAACACACAGCGCACTCCATGGCAACCTGCGACAGTTGCCGCAAGAGAAGGGCCAGGCGATCCGATCGCGATGGCCCGAACAGCGACCCGAACACCGACTTGACAGACTTCAACATGACAGCTTCCCCCAACGCCAGCCGCGTCATACGGTTGTCACATACGGCGTCGCACAGGGCGGCGGCAAGCGGCCATGCGCCAAAAACCGGGGATGAGCGGCGACAAAAAGACCGCTTTTGTTCTGTGTCTTGCTAAAGCGGGCGCACTTTCCGGCAACAAGCCCCTTTTTTGGAAAACTACCAGACAGTGCCGTTGCCTCCTGGTGTTGTGGCTCTCTTGAACTAGAAAAAACTAGAGCTACGATGAATTGCACACGAGGGGAGCCGCACCATGCGCCGTCTGATTTTCAGTTTTGCCGCCGTTGTCTGCCTCAATCTGCCCCTCCGCGCCGAGGACGCTGACGGCGATTCACCGGTCGATTGCGACAAGGCGATCTCCACACAGGAAATGAATATGTGTGCGAACCAGTATTATGAAAATGCCGATATCACGCTCAACGAAGTTTACAAGAAGGCTATTGCAGCTATTCCAGAAATGGCCACCGATGAGCCTTACGACGCAAAACATTGGGAGGAGGCCTTGCGTGCTAGCCAACGTGCTTGGGTGGAGTACCGGGATGCTGAATGCAGCAATCACATTCCCATGTTCTGGACCGGTGGTACGGGGGCCACAGTTGAAATCCTTAGCTGCCTGGCCGAAAAGACCAAGGCGCGAACTAAGGAACTTCAGGAAAGCTACGAGAACAATTAGAGTGCCACGGTGCGGTGCGCATCTGCCGGTAACCGGCAAAGCTCGAACCCGCGCCAATGCAGGCCACGGAGGGAACTTTAAGATGGCGACACTCGAACTTCGCCCCAACTGCGAGTGCTGCGGCAAGGATTTGCCGCCAGACGCACCAGATGCCTGTATCTGTTCCTATGAGTGCACCTTCTGCCGCCAGTGTGCCACCGAGATACTCAAAGGCATCTGCCCCAATTGCACCGGCGACTTGGTCCGACGCCCCGTCCGTCCGGCTCTGCACCTCACGAAGGATCCGGCGGCCACACGCCGTGTCTTCAAACCCGAAGGGTGTGGGCGGTCCAGGGCCGGCTAGCGCCGCCATCGTTTGCAGGAGGCTTTGACGCTGGCACGCCTGCGTGTGATACGCTCGGCCTCATGAGCAATATCACATCTCGTTTTCCTCCCATTCACGTCATCGGCGGGGGCCTCGCTGGCTCCGAGGCCGCCTGGCAGATCGCGCGTGCAGGTGTGCCCGTGGTGCTGCATGAAATGCGCCCTCAGCGCATGACCGAGGCCCACCGCACTGAGGGACTGGCCGAGCTTGTGTGCTCGAATTCGTTTCGTTCCGATGAATGGGAAACCAATGCTGTTGGCCTGCTGCATGAGGAAATGCGCCGCTGCGGCTCTCTGATCCTGGCAGCGGGTGATACCACTAAGTTGCCAGCCGGCGGGGCGCTGGCGGTCGACCGCGATGCATTTTCTCAGGAAGTGACGCGCCGCATCGAAGCCGAACCTTTGATCACGCTGAATCGCTGTGAAGTCGCTGGGTTACCCCCCGGCGATTGGGACAGTGTAATCATCGCAACCGGCCCCCTCACGTCACCTGCGCTTGGGCGAGCCGTGCAACACCTCACGGGCGAAGGCGAGCTAGCATTCTTCGATGCCATTGCGCCGGTGGTGCATTTTGACAGTATCGATCGATCCATCGCCTGGAAGCAATCGCGTTACAACAAGATGGGCCCGGCGGGCACCGGCGCCGACTATCTCAACTGCCCCATGAACAAGGATGAGTACGAGAGCTTCATCGATGCACTGCTAGCAGCCGAAAAGACGAGCTTCAAGGAATGGGAGTCGAGCACACCTTACTTCGATGGCTGCTTACCCGTCGAAGTGATGGCCGAACGCGGCCGCGAAACACTGCGCTATGGACCGATGAAGCCGGTCGGTCTCGACGATCCGCGCACCGGACGATGGCCACACGCCGTCGTTCAGCTGCGCCAGGATAATGCGCTTGGAACACTTTGGAACATCGTCGGTTTTCAGACCAAAATGAAGCACGCTGAGCAGGTGCGCGTGCTGCGTATGATCCCCGGCCTGGAGCACGCGGAATTCGCGCGGCTCGGCGGCCTGCATCGCAACACCTATCTCAACTCTCCTAAACTTCTCGATAGCGCCTTGCGCTTGAAGGCGCAGCCGCGGCTGCGCTTTGCCGGCCAGATCACGGGCGTCGAAGGCTATGTAGAAAGTGCCGCAATCGGCCTGCTGGCGGGGCGCTTCGCAGCCGCAGAACGGTTAGGCGTTGCACCTATTGCACCACCTCCAACGACGGCTCTGGGCGCACTCATCGCCCACATCACGGGCGGGCATATTGTGGTGGATGTAGCGATCGATGAAGTGTCTGATACTTCAGACCGGAGGGGTGTGTCCGGCACGACGGGTCAGACGCCAATAGCCAAGCCGCGCTCATTCCAACCCATGAACATCAACTACGGCTTGCTGCCGCCGCCCGAGTCATTTGACGACAAGAGCCCAGACGGCAAACGCCTCAAAGGCGCCGAGCGGGGTGTCGCCAAGAAGCGTGCGCAGTCGAGGCGGGCATTGGGTGACTTAGGCGTGTGGCTTTCTGAGGCCAGC
>JBEBJD010000302.1:0-3033 GCA_040080075.1 Hyphomicrobium sp.
CCAAGAGGCGTTGCGATTTTTTGCCCGCGGTCCCCCCCGGCCGCGGGCATTTTGCTGTCGATGGCTTTGCCGCTCACGAAAGCCGCTTCAATGAGATCAGACCGCGCTTTGTTTGAGCAGTGGCAATCCGGACAACAAGCGTTCGCGCATGTGGGTTCCATCCGGCCACTCGTCTTCGGGGTCATCAGGATCGGCAAACACCTCGCCCACCAATGCCTCGCGCATATTGCCCAAATCGCTGCTAACGAGTTGTCCGCTTAGTGTACCGCCAATGGTCAGGTCGTGATCATTGGAGACAAGGAGCGGAGTTATCACATCGCCTCCCGTTACCAAGGCACCTGCGCAAAAATCGCAGAACACACACGACTCCGCCGTGAGCGATCCAAGCACGACAATTGAAGCCGCGCCCTTAATCAGCTCATAGGTTTGCAGATTGCCGCCAACGAGGAGAAAGTCGCCAGTATCGTTGCTGTCGTTGATGATCCGTCCGGTGATGGTCAAATTGCCAAGTGCCAGGATGGTGGCAATTAAGTTGAGTGTGGGATCATCGGTCTCGCCATCGAGGAAAAGATCGCCATCGACAACTGTGCCAGGTGGCAGGATCAGGGCCCGCTTGGCGGGGTGATCGACAAGAATGCGCCGGCACCAGGCTGTATAAGCTTCAGGGTCAAAAAAATTCCGGGCTTCGATGCATTGCGAAAAGGCGCTGGCGGCGGTTTCCAGACTTTCTAGGCGCCCCAACTCAAGAAGAGATCGCATCGGTCACTCCAAGGCCTCATAGGGGTTCAGATGCCAAGCCTCTGCGGCTCTGGTGTGAACCCATACTGTGAGTCCCCTCGGTGGCCCAAAAGCAAAAGCGCGGCAGCCCTGTATGGCCGCCGCGCCTGCAACCTATTCAGGCAATCGACCGGTTAGATCATGTCGATTTCAGCGGGCAGGTACGACGTGACTTCGAGGCCGACTTCGGTTTCGCGCACGGCGGGCTTGGTCCAGGTCTTCATGATGATTTTCTCCCAATAAAGCCAAGGGTGGGTCCCGTCTGGCTGGGACTTAACTAGGGTTTTTTGGCGATAACTTCAAATCGCAATCACGTGAAGTATTCATCAGAGTTTCTTATGGGCCATTAGCTTCGTTTCGTGGGGTTTGCCGTGAGCTAATACAAGCTGGCAGCGCCATTGTTCCGGTGTTGAGACAAACATCAGCGGCAAGAGGCGGGATGCCTGACCGGGGGACAGGGATGGTGGCCGCGCCAATATCGTCGCGTCATGTGCCAATGACATTGACCCCTTACCAGTGCTTGGACTATAGGCTTGCTCAAGCGCCGCTCGGAACAGTGTTCCGGGCGGTTCACGTGTTTGTAGGCTTGGATCGCCAATATCCCTGGTTCCGCCGTGTGCTCTATCATATGAGGCGCATGTGGGCTGATGGGGGCGGCGCCAAGCCGGCAAGTGCTTTCCGCAGGGTTTCATTCAAAAAAGGACAATTCTGATGGCGAATACGTCGTCGGCCAAAAAGGCTGCCCGCCAGATGGTGCGCCGCACCGAGATCAATAAGGCCCGCCACTCGCGTCTCAAGACCGATGTGCGCAAGGTTGAAGATGCTATCTCGTCAGGCGACAAGGCTGCTGCTTCGGCTGCTCTTAAGGCTGTAGAGCCGGTGCTGGCACGCACGGCCCAAAAGGGCGTGCTGAAGAAGAAGACTGCCAGCCGCAAGGTATCTCGCCTGACAGCCCGCGTCACCGCGATGGCGTAACGGGACCTGACACAGGCTCAGACTGTTTTTTTGGCAAGCTCTATAAGCTTAGCCCGTTGGATAGATCAGCCGCAGTGAACAATAAATTGGAGGCGCCGCCCAAGAGCGGTGGCGCCTTGGCGGCCCTACATTGGCCATGCACAATCACGATTCTTGGCCCTAATCTGGCTTGCCTCAATCCTCGCGCGGATCCTCTCGAGCGCCCATCCAAAAAATAATACGCCTTGTGACGCTTCCGAAGCTGGTGGTGACTTGTTCGCCACAGTAAAGAGTTCTGCGCGTCCGTTGATGATGCTTTTTGAACGCCATTAAGCCCCGGTTTCTCATACGTTGTCCCCAGGGAGACGAGCCAGTTGCTCCACAAGTTGACCATCCATTTCAACAACCACTGGGGAAAAAAATGCGACTTCAGTCCGCTCACCGCTGACCCGCCGGTTTGGCCTCGAGGGCGCAGCAAGTGCGTGCAAGATTCTGGTTTGTTCTCAGGCGGATTCGGCTGGAATCGGAGTCCCGTCATGGCACCCCTTTCAGGGCCCAGAGGTTGCAAATCCTTAGAAGTACCTCGGGCCATGTGGCGTGCTGGCTCCCTTGCGTAATCGTAAACAACCCGTTAAAAAGTCCACAGCAGGGCCAGCGAGAGTCCACAGCCTTTATTGGGTGAGACGTTCCGGTCGAATGCAGAGCAACAAAGTCTATTCGTAACGCGTTTTGTGCGCTTTTTCTGGTGATGACCGCCCAAAGTATTGTGGCTTGGTCATATGTGGCGTTGCGTTATCTTTGCCAACTTTCAGTTTTGTAGAGTTGAAGCGGCAAAGATATTTAAAAAAACAACATGAGGGTTTGGCGTGGCGTTGGGATCCGATCCTGTCGTTGATGATATTTCCGTACTGGATGTGTGGAAGCGTCTTAACGACGATAAGGCAGCCCAACTGGTCGATGTGCGGACACGGCCGGAATGGGCGTTTGTTGGTGTTCCAGATGTTTCGAAACTTGGGCGGCGCGTAATCATGATTGAGTGGCAGACGTTTCCAGACGCCCAGGTCGATCGGGCATTTTCGGACCGTCTGATTGGTCTGTTAGAAGAAGCTGGCGTGAAGAAGGATGCGGATCTGTTCTTCATTTGCCGGACAGGTGGCCGCAGCCGGTTGGCGGCGGAAGCGATGGCAGCGGCAGGATATGCGCGCTGTCACAACGTGACGGAAGGTTTCGAGGGCCCTCTCGATGCTGACCGCCACAGGGGCACTCTCGCGGGTTGGAAATCTGCGGGTCTACCCTGGGTGC
>JBEBJD010000075.1:0-13617 GCA_040080075.1 Hyphomicrobium sp.
CTCTTGCTGCTCGGCAGCGGTCGCCGTGTTCATCGCACGGTCGAGCTGCACAATGCGATCATGCAGAGCGAAGCTTTGCGTGACGAGGTCGCGCAGACCAACCGGCAGTTCGTCGAAACCTTTTATGTGCGAGGGACGCCCCAGGGCCTGTAACTTGACGCGGGCACGCTTGCGCTTAGCCTCTTCCTGGGTGATCTCGCCATCCTTCAAGCCCCGGCGAATAAGCAGCCAGGATGCCAAATCGAGCAGCCGCGTCGTAAGACGCATACTTTCGGTGGCGTAAAGAACGGTTGATGCGCCTGCAAGCGCCTTGCTCTCGCGGCGGCCTTCTCCATCGAGATAGGCGGCCGTGCGCTCGACAAGCGCCATGCCTTCCTTGAAGACCTGATCGAACTGGGCCGAAGCTTGAAACTTCTCACCAAACGATACGGTGAGAGCGGACTGGCCGGAATGTTCTTCGACGCTAAACTTACTGTTCATGACACGCTTTGACACGGACGCTTACGCTCCCTCAACTCACTACACCCTTCAACTCTAGCTGGCCATAGTTAAAGAGTTGGACCAATACGAGGCAATTTTCAGACGTTGCACAGAACCAACAGGTGGTCTTCAGAGGTGACCGGCCCATTTTGCCCCCTGGAGCGGGCAGGCAGGACCGCACTGCATGTAGGGCTATGCAAAAAAAGAGCCGCCCTCAAGGCGGCTCAAAGTCAACAGGGAGGCATAAAACGGGACAGCTAGGCACTATCCCGGGTCCAGAAAAACTGGATGTGCCAATTTGTAGGACGATATGCCTAACAAACGGTAAATAGTGGCGGCGGCAGAACCGGGTAGACGTTAATCCTCTAGCGCCTTTCGCGATCAGCATTCATGAACCAATCGGGCAATTTTTAATTGCCTCTTCAGGACTCTGGCTGCCTTTCGTTAGTCATCAGGTCTTGAACAATTGCGCCGCGGCGGCTTGCTGGGCTTTTTTCTTGGCCAACTCGGCCGCGACCCGGACGATCTCAGCTTCAAGCTCCTTGATCCGGGTCTCGAGGTCGCCAACAGAGTATTTGTCCAGATTTTCACCCAACGCCGCACTGCTTGCGGGCTTTGGCCTGACATCATCCCAATCCATGACTGCTCCTTGGCCGTTGATCGCCACCCTCATGTACCCTTATTGATGCAGGCACAGCGCTGCAGTCAAACGGAGCCTGTCCATACCGCATCCTTATCCGAACAGGCCCATGATGACCGCTTCAGTGCCAGAAACAATGACCGCCATCGCCATAGAGGGCAAAGGTGGGCCAGAAACACTGAAAACCCAGACCCTGCCCGTGCCCGTGCCTCAGGCCGGTCAGATCCTGATCAAGGTAGCGGCTGCCGGCGTCAACCGCCCCGACGTGTTGCAGCGCAAAGGGATGTATCCCGCGCCCAAAGGCCATTCCGGTTTGCTGGGCCTTGAAGTTGCCGGCACCGTGGCTGCCTCGGGGCCTGGCGCCCAGCGCTTTGAAATAGGCGATGCCGTCATGGCCCTCGTGAACGGCGGCGGATATGCGCAATATTGTCTCGCCGATGAAACCGCATCAATGCCCGTGCCCGCAGGCCTCAGTATGACCGAGGCCGCGGCACTACCCGAAACCTTCTTTACGGTCTGGCATAACGTCTTCGAGCGCGGCGCATTGAAGCCGGGCGAATGGTTCTTGGTTCATGGCGGCACCAGCGGCATCGGCGTTACCGCTATTCAGTTAGCCAAGGCCTTCGGCGCCAAGGTCATCACCACCGCTGGATCGGTGGAAAAGTGCCAGGCTGCACGCGCGCTTGGAGCGGATATTGCGATCAACTACCGCACTGAAGATTTTGCCGCCGCAGTCAAGGACGCCACTGGCGGCCGTGGTGCCGATGTCATTCTCGATATGGTCGGCGGCGATTACATCGACAAGAATATCCGCGCCCTCGCCGATGATGGCCGCCTCGTCAATATCGGCTATCAGGCGGGATCGACGGTTACGCTCGACATGATGCGTGTGATGCTGAAGCGGTTGACGATCACAGGCTCGACGTTGCGCGTGCGAACGGCCGAGGTCAAAGGCGCCATCGCCCGTACGGTGGAAATACAAGTTCTGCCGCTCATCGCCAGCGGCAAGGTGCGCGTGGTAATCGACAGCACCTATCCCCTCGTTGAGGCCGCCAAAGCCCACTCCCGCATGGAGTCGAGTCAGCATATCGGTAAGATCGTTTTGACGGTGTGATAGCAAAACAGGTTTGAAAGCGGTCCATGGCGGGGGCTCAAGACGGCTTGATCCACAACCTCCAAACTCACTCAGCCGCCACTTGGAAGCCCGTCCGTGACTTCCAGATAAGAAACAAATTGCGGGCGTAGATCAGCAGTCCGAACTGGCCGAGGATAATCACGGGATCTGTCCTGTAAATTCCATAGGCCAACACCATAATGCCGCCGGTGAAACTCAAGTACCAGAACAACTCCGGCACCACCGGCATGCCCCGCCTTTCTGAGGCGAGCCACTGCGCAACCCAACGGATCGAAAACATCGACTGGCCGGTGAGGCCGATCGTGAGCCACACGATATCGGTGTAGGTGTGGCTGTGCCACCAGCCGCTCAGGTTTGCCATTTTATCTCGCTTGGGATTTGCGGAAGTCGCCGCGCAAAGTGAGATTTTGCGAACTCCCACCCTTGCGCTCGGTCACATCGGGCCACACGGTCCGCTTGCGCACCCAGCTCACGCCAATGAGATCGTAGACCCCAATCAGCGCCCGCCCGATGTTGGTATATTTCGAGTTGCCGGCCGTTCGCTGCCTGTCGTGGACTGGAGCGTAGGCCACCTCATGGCCATAGGAGAGGAACAATGCCGGCAGATAGCGGTGCTGGCCGTGAAAAAACGGGATCAGAAGGTAGGCCTCGCGATTGTAAACCTTGATGCCGCAACCGCTATCGGGGCAGTGGTCCTTCAAAAGTGCATCACGCAACCAATTGGCGGCACGCGACGCCCAGCGCTTTGGGCCATCCGCTTGCCGGTTGGTCCGCACGCCACCCACAAGTGCTGCCCCACGACGGCCATGCGGCGCAAGCCGCATCACAAGCTTGGAAATATCCCGGGGATCGTTTTGTCCATCGCCATCCATAGTGGCGATGACAACGCCAGCGGCCGCTAGTATGCCCGAACGCATCGCCGCGCTTTGCCCGCACGGACGCGCGTGGCGGAGATAGCGAAGCGATGGAAACCGTCCCATCAATGCCTCGATTTCGGCACCTGTCTCGTCTGTGCTGCCATCATCGACAACGATTACCTCAAGAAGCAGGGTTCGCGGCACATGGGTGAACGTCTCCTCAATAAGACGTCCGATATTTCCAGCCTCGTTGAGTGCTGGAATTACGATAGATAGCTCGGTCACGGGCTGGGCTCCGCACTTGCGCCTAGAACATTGTATGGGCCCGCCCGCGCCGGACGCCGGACCTCGCGCCACCAATCCTCAAGTTCGTCTGGCGTGCCGCCGGGGTCTTGGGTTGCTCCAGCATCGAGCAATGACCGCCTCAGTCCGAATATCATGGCATGCAGCGCGATCGCTACAAACGCCGTAATGATACCTGCAAACAGGACATCAGATAGAAAGTGCGCGCCCGACAGCATGCGAATGATGCCCGCCGAGATACCCGCAACAACGCCGGCTGCAGCCAAGGGCCAGCCATATGCTGGCAGGATCACGGCCGTGGCAAAAAACGGCGCGTATATCGAAGCCGCTTCCCCGCTTACAAACGAACAATTCTTCCTGCATTGTTCGGCGGGGGTGAGAGGCGGCGAAAAGGATTTACTGCCGCCAAATTCAACAAGGTGGCGCGGTCTCGCCCTGCCCCAGTGATCCTTGAACCCCAAATTGACGACAAGGCCAACACCCACAATGAAATTGATGGCCAGAAATAACCATCCCATGCGGCCAACCCGGCACATACCAAACAGCGGGCGGCTGGCAATCCTGCCGCGCATCAAACCAACCGCCGAGATCGCGCAAACCGATATGAAAAACCAGATGTAGGCTTGCCGGACCGGTTCAACGGAATTGTCAGGGCACCAATGGCCTTTGCCCGCCGATTGAGGGCACGCTGCACTGATGGCGCGGGCCACAACCAAATCCAGTTCGGGAAATGACATAAAGACCGCGCAAACAGCGGCGGCTACGGTGACTGTGGCAATCAAGAACCGCTGACGGAAGTGACTGTCTGCAACGTAAAAGTTCGAAGCACTCACTGTCATGGCCGCCCCCTGTAGTCCCACAGTTTAAAAAGATGGAAAGTGCGCGCGGCTCCCGGCACTGCGCCCAGCGAGATTTGAAGGTCCGGGAGAGGCTCGGCGCCGCGAAAGTGGCGCGTGACCATGGCAGGCAAGCGCTGCTTGCTGACCAGCAGCACAGGCGCCGGCTGGCTTCCCTCGAAATTCCGCGTCATCTCAAAATGATCGCGAGGCCGCGCACCGCTTTGCCAAGCAACGACGGGGGTTGATTGATGACGGCCATAGTAGATGAGGCTAGCTGTCAGCTCGCGCTCATCACTCAAGATGGCGGCAAAGGGCCGGTCATGTCTGCGCGCTTCATCAAGCACACCTGTCACACCAGCAGCCAGCGCGCGGTTGCCCATCAGGCGTCCGAACGGATCGCCCAGACCTGGAATATTTATCTGACCGGCAAATGCCGCTGACACTGCAACGGCAACCGCGACAACCGCGTTGAACGCAAATGATGCGCGCAACCAGGATTTATGCTCTGACCGCAATAGATGAGCGATGACCAGGACTGTGGCTGCCACATACGCTACTGCCGCCCAGTTAGCGTGGGCCCGGGAAAGAAAAGCCTGGGACGTAACGGCAGCCAGAACCGGCATGGAGAATGCGACAAGCAGCCGGTCAGGCACTGGCAACGGTGCTAGGGTCGTTCCGGTCTTAGTTGAATCGTGGAACGACCCTAGCACTTTGTTTTGCCGTGCTTCTTGCCGGGAAAACCGCTCACACTTTTCCCGGAAGCACTCTAGGCACAATCGCTGCCGCCAGACAATTACCAGCAGCGAGCCAAACAACACAGGTCCCATGACTCCGAATTGCGCGCTAAAAAATTCGAGAGCCTTGCCAGGGTTCGGCAGACTGAGCGTCCACTTGGCATTGTCGGCGGTATGGGCGAAGGTCGCGAACTGGTGGGAGAAATTCCACAATAGGTTGGGTGCTATCATCGCAGCGGCAATGGCCAGCGCACACCACAGATGCCAGCGGCGAAGTAGTTGCCGGTGGCCAGGCGAAACTGCAAAGTAAAACCCAGCGCACAAGATGAAATACGCCATCGCGTATTTTGCGTTGAGCCCTAGACCCAGGCTTATGCCCAGCAGCAGCACACTTTGCCATGACGGTGCGCGCAATAGTTGAATTAGCGCCAGAAGAGCCAGCGCCCAACAAGACAGCAAAGGCGCGTCGGTCGAAATGATCCCCGACGAAACTGATACACCTGGCAGCGTCGCGTAGGCGGCGGCGGCCCAAAGGCCAACGCGACTAGAGTAGAGTTCCGACGAAATAAGAAAAATGGTGAAGGCCGTGGCAGCATGCAGCGCCACAGATGGCAACCGCACGCAGAATTCGCTGTCGCCACACAACAGTTCAGAAGCACCGATGATCCAGGCAATTAGCGGTGGCTTCGAATAGTACCCGAACGCGAGATCCTGGCTCCAGGCCCAGTATTGCGACTCGTCGAAGTATAATTCAGTGGCGTTGGCGTAGAGCGCTATGATGCGTACGATGGCTATTGCGGCGCATAAAGTGGCCGCCTTGACCACTGCGCTGACGTGGAGCGGCGCAGCCGCACGATCTTCTGTCACGGAAACCATATCTGATACAGCCGCATCGTTACCGGATGCTGATCAGTAGTCCGCCGTGTGATTCCGTCTGATGACGGGACAATGTAGTATTTGTGAAATCCCGGGAGGTGTGGCGTTGACCCTGAATTCTTTCGCTACTCCCAGGCCAAGCCCATCATCGCCGCAGCGGGTTGGGGGGTTCCGGCTGGGAACAAGTCTGCCAATACCGCTTCATCCAGCGCACCGCCGGGACCCAAGTGCACGCCGCTCGCAATATAGACCGATTGAACGCCGGCGTTGGCCGCACCCGCAATGTCGGTGCGAATGCCATCACCAATGGCGAGCACACTCTGCTTTGACACCTCATGTCCGCGCAACCGCGCCAGTTCGGCCAGCGCCATCATATAAACTGGCAAATGCGGCTTGCCGGCATAGGTGACGCTGCCGCCCAATGTCTCGTAGGCTGCGGCCACGGCACCGGCGCAATAAATGATTTTGCCGCCTCGTTCGACGGTCAGATCCGGGTTTGCGCACACCATCGGCAAATGAAGCTGTGCACAGGCCGTAAGCAAATCCGTATAGCTGGCAGGCGTTTCTGTTTCGTCATCGAACAGGCCCGTGCACACGATTGCGGTGGCGCTTGTCTGCGGCCCCAGTCGCACCCCGAGCCCTTCATAGAGACTGAGATCGCGCTCTGGCCCCAAGTGAAAGATGGGACCCGGCGCATGAGCGGCTACAAAGGCCCGCGCCGCATCTCCCGATGAAACGATTGCGTCAAAAGACGTGCGTGCCACGCCAATGCGATCGAGCTGTGCCGCCACACCGGCGGCTGGCCGGGGCGCATTTGAGAGCAGCAATACGGTGCCACCTGAGGCTCGAAAGCGCTTGCAGGCACTGACGGCAGGCGCGAAAGGCAAAACGCCATTGTGCATGACGCCCCAAATGTCGACGAGCCAGGCTTCCTTGCCGGCGGTGTAGGGCGCGATAGTTTTTGTGACGGGAATTTTGAGGTAATTGCTGTGCATGCGTAGTGCTTAACCGATGCCAAAGGATCGAGCTAGCCCAACGCACGTTTCGCCACAACCCCTGCTGCAGCCACCCGTAGTGAGGCGGCGGCGTCTTAAGTCTTAAGCTGCCGCCATCCTTGATAATTAAGCAGCAGCTTGTGCCCCGCCAGACGCCTCCGGCTTCAAGACGCGGGCGCCGCCAAACAACTGGCCCTGCCCGAACAGCGCGCCAAATCCAAACACACGCGCAAACATATCTTCATTGTCGATGCGCTCGACCACAAGAGCCAAACCCAGACCGGCCAGATACCGGCATACATCGGCCGAGGGAATAAGACCCGCTGGCGAGCGCAATCCGCTTAAAAACACCTCGGCATCAAGCTTCACAAAATCGAAGCCTGCGCGCACCAGAGCTTCGATGTCCATATCGAGATCAGTGACGTCCGATAGCGCGAAGCGGAAACCCATCGCGCGCATGCTGGCGATAGCGTCCCACTCCGGCGCCTGAAACGCGCGCGCGTCGCTTTGTGAGAACGTGAGCACCAACTGTCCAGAGCCGGGCGCGCGCTGCCCGCTAGCCGCCGCAGCGTCATTACGGAAGGCTTGATCGGTCAAAGCTTCGCCGCTGTACGACGAGAACACGGCGCCTGTCTTGCCACGCTCAGCCAGCCTGCGCGCTACTGAAGCCGTGCGCGTCATTTTGGCGGCGTCGAACAATGGCAGCAGACCCGTTCCACGCAATTCACGGTCAAGCTGATTGAGCGCCAAGGCCGATCCGTCTTCGGCACGCAGACGCAGCGACACCTCGAAATGCTGGGCTTCTTGCGACTGCAGGCCCAAGATCGGCTCCAGCAGCACATCCACGCGCCCTGCCGAAATGGCCTGCGCAAGAAGGGTTGCCTTGCCTGGAGGAGCGGGAATCGGAGGTGGCAGTTCATGACCAAAGACGAGATGCGATGGCTGCCGCATTGTCTCCGCTGTTACGCGCAATGCATCGAGCGATTGCTCCACCGCCCGCTCGGGTTCAAAGGTGCGCCCGGTTTCAAACGATTCAGCGGATGTGGGTCCCGGCTCACTGACCCCGGCTCGCGCGCCATCATTGATGAACTGCCCGCCCGCTTCCGTATTTGGGCTAGCGATACTGTCACCGCGTTGGCTCTCCGCCGAGTTGACCTCATCGGCAAGTTTCTTGATCAGGCTTTGGATTGCTTCAACGTCTGTTTCTCGCAGCGGCCCAACAGCCTCTTCGCGCAACGGGGACGGCATTTCGCGCGGCTGCACAGATCCCTCCGGCTGAGAGTTCTGATAGGACAGGGCCGCTAAATCATGGTTGGGCGTGGGCGCATGACGCTGAGCCCAAAGCTCATGTGAGCCCCCCCCGTAGGCATAGGGTGGTGCAATGTCTGCTGGAGCCGGTGCGTAATGGTTCTGGCTCGTCTGAAGTGGCTGGCTCCGGCCCTGGGGCGCGCCCGAATAGCGCGGCATAACGCGTGGTAACTCAGGTGCGGGCGAACGGCCCACGGTGGGAGCGGGAAAAGATGGGCTTGTGCCAAAACCGGGATCGAAAGCTCGTGGCTGTGGCTGATCCAATCCAACGTCTGCATATCCGGCCTCATCGGGCCATACTTGAAGGCCGGTGACCGGGTGCCCGGTGGTAGGCGCCGGTGTGGGCGCGGCAATGACTGGAGCGCCGGCATCCTCTCGCGCTGGATGCGACTGCGCTGGCACGTGGGTGTTACTCGCCTGAGCCATGTTGGGTGCCGTGCTTGAACGGCTGGACGTGGCACGCGATCTCTGGGCCTTCCGCGCCGCTATCACCTTATTGATCGCATACAGGGTGAGAACCACGGCGAGTACCGCCGACCCGGAGATGACCGGATGAAGACCGGCTTGCACGCTCAAACCGGCGGCGAAGGCCAAAATAACCAGGGTCTGTGCCACCAGTACAAAGCGTTCGGCTGTGCGGCTCTCGGGAGCTGCATCGAGCCGGGTATTTGCACGTCCGGTATTTGGGTTCACAGTCATTGCTTGCCTTGCTCGCTTGGTAACTATGGGTCTGTCCGGGTTTGATTTAGTCGCGGACAGACCCCAGCTCTTTGTTATGCCGTGCTTCTTTCCGGAAAACCGCTTCACACTTTTCCGGAGGCACTCTACTCGAATCGCAAGCATCAGCTTTTAGCCACGCGGCCCTGATGGCAATTGCATGGGCTAAGCTATCAAGTGTTTTTCAACAAGGGGAATGCGCGTTACGGCAACGCCGTGGCCAATCGGCACCGGATCGAATTGCGCGGACAAGTGTATGCAACTGAGCGTTGTGCACAGCCGTTTACTTACTCGAAAACAATGCCCAAAAAGCAGGCGGAAATCACCAAGCGCGGCTAGCGCTCAGCGAGCGCCGCTCGTCCCTTTTGCGCGCGCATCATGTTGCAGAAGCGCGTGAACAGGTAATGGCTGTCCTGCGGGCCGGGCGAGGCTTCGGGATGATGCTGCACCGAAAACACCGGCTTGCCTTCAACGGCAATACCGCAATTGGTGTTGTCGAAAAGCGAAACGTGGGTTTCCTTGACCCCCTTGGGAAGGGTGTCGCGATCGACTGTGAAACCGTGGTTCATGGACACGATCTCCACCTTGTTGGTGGTGAAGTCCTTGACGGGGTGGTTGGCGCCGTGATGGCCCTGGTGCATCTTCTTGGTAGTAGCACCCAGAGCCAATCCGAGCATCTGATGCCCTAGACAAATGCCAAAGACTGGCAAACCACTCGCGACGAGCTCCTTAATTTCGGGGACCGCGTAAGTCCCCGTGGCGGCAGGATCTCCAGGGCCATTTGACAAGAACACGCCATCGGGCTGGCGCGCCAGAATGTCGGCGGCCTTGGCTGTTGCTGGAACCACAGTAACCTTGCAACCCGCCGAGGCGAGGCAGCGCAAAATGTTACGCTTGAGACCGTAGTCGATGGCGACGACGTGGAACTCTGGGTTTTCGTTGCGGCCATAGCCCTTGTTCCAGACCCAGCGGCTTTCATCCCAGGTGTAACTCTGGCCGCTGGTTACATCGGGTACCAGATCCAATCCAAGCAGTCCCGGCCAGTTTTTGGCATCAGCTTTGAGTTTGGCAATATCGAATTTGCCATCCGGCGCGTGCGCCACGACGCCGTTTGGCATACCTTTTTCACGAATGCGCACCGTTAGCGCGCGCGTGTCGATGCCCGCAATTGCAACGATGCCACGCTCTTTCAACCAAGCGTCGAGATGTTGGGTGGCGCGATAGTTCGAAGGATTGGTGACGTCAGCGCGCAGCACACAACCGCGTACCCCCGAGCGGGCCGCCAGATTAGAGGTTTCCGTATCTTCGATGTTGGCACCCACATTGCCGATGTGGGGAAACGTGAAGGTGATGATCTGGCCAGCATACGATGGATCGGTGAGAATTTCCTGATACCCTGTTATGGCAGTATTGAAACAGACCTCGCCCACCGCCGCACCGGCCGCACCTAAGCCATAGCCCTCAATCACCGTACCATCATCGAGCACGAGACGAGCCGTGGTGACGGTTTCGGTCCAAGGCGCGGGTTGGCTCATTTTTGGGGGTCCAGTCGTAACGATTGGCTCGCACCCGCTCATCCGTTCGCCACAAAAGGCGCCAGACGGAGCGGTACAAGTCAACAGGTTCAAATTGGCCGGAAGCTAAGTGATGGGGGGGATAAGGTCAATTGGAAGAGCGGCCCTGTCCCCGCGTCGTTCCAGCGCAAAGCTTGCGCCCAGGCATGAAGTCCCAGGCTTGCCCCGCCCGTTTGTGACGCCTAAACAGCCGATTCGAAGAAATGCGGCCAGTACTGCGGTGAGTGCTGCGGTGGGGCTGGAGCCAAACAGGAGCACGCCATGCGCGAGCGGATTAAAGAAGACACCAAAACATCTATGAAGGCTGGCGATAAAACACGCACCGGCGTCTTGAGGCTCGTCAGTGCTGCCTTTCAAAGCGCAGAGATCGAGGCTAAGGGGCCTTTGTCTCCGGCTGCGGAACTGGCCGTCATGACTAAAATGGTCAAGCAGCGCCGCGATTCAATTGCACAGTACACGAGCGGAGGCCGCCCGGACCTTGCTGCCATCGAAGAGGCGGAAATCGCCATCATCGAGGCCTATTTGCCAAAACAGCTGAGCGAAGCCGAGAGCCGGGCGGCAATCGCTGCTGTCATCAAGGACCTGGGCGCCAGCGGGCCCAAGGACATGGGTAAAGTCATGGCGGCGCTAAAAGAGCGCTTTGCAGGCAAACTCGACTTCGGAGCCGCCAGCGGTTGGGTAAAGGATCTGTTAAATTAATTATTCTCACCCGGCTGGACTGGCGGGTAAGCACTTCCCATTTGACCGGGGGCGGTTAAGTTGCCCTCAAGGTGGACATGATACGACTAGGGCCGGGACGTAACTTGGTTAGCTCGGGCCGGTCAAAATGCAAGTTTTCATGCCTCTTCTGTCGCCAGCGGGGCGCATTTCGCGCGAGGCCTTTTGGGGCTTTGCGCTGCCCCTTGCGTTGATGATCGCCGGCTATCGCCACGTCCTCAAAAGCCAGGAGAACTTTTCGGATCAATGGTTCTTGCTGCTCGTTGTCCTAGTCTGTCCGGCTTACTGTTTGCTGAGTCGCCGGCTGCAGGATTGCGGGTGGAACGGTCTTTGCGCACTGCCCGTCTTTGGCTTTGCCGTGGTCTGGCTGATGCTTGATCTCAACCCCACCTTGCTGGGAGAGGGCGAGACATCGATCACTAAGAGCGGGGCTCCCTTGAGTATCCTCGCCGGGGGCGCTCGCTACGCCTTTGCCGCAATCTGTTTGTTTGCCGTCTGCAAAGCCGGCGACGAGCATGCCAACGCATATGGAGAGTCGTTCGAGACGCTTCTGGCCGATGACGCTTTAATGCGCGAAGAGCGCATCCGCGATCGCGTTCTGATGGAGTACGTCAATAACGTGCCACCCACCGGCGACCTGACACTCGTATTGCGCGGGCTTTTGAGCGAAAAACCTCAGGAGCCGGGAACCGCGGTGCCAGCGCCTTCGGAGACAGAAAACTCCAGCGCCCTGGGGTTTCCTAGCCCCGAACGCAAACGTTCGGGGTTTGGCAGGCGCTGATTTAACGCTTCCAGCCTGTGGATTGCGTTGGCAACTCTGAACTGAGCCGGTGCTGAGCACTGCCCCAGGGCCGAATCGGGTACGCTTTGTGTCATGCGTTTCCCACCCCACATTCTCGATGACATCCGTACCCGGCTCTCCGTCAGCCAGGTCGTGGGGCGCAAAGTTGCACTCAAAAAGAAGGGCCGCGAGTATGCGGGGCTCTCGCCCTTCAAGGTCGAGAAGACGCCATCCTTTTTCGTCAATGATCAAAAAGGTTTCTACCATTGTTTCGCATCGGGCGAACATGGCGACATTTTCAAGTTCTTGATGTCGACCGAAGGCCTTTCGTTTCCCGAGGCCGTGGAACGGCTGGCCCAAGAAGCCGGTGTGACGCTTCCCAAGCCCAGCGTGCACGACGAGGAACGCGAGGACGAGCGGCAACGGCTCTATCGAGTGCTTGAGGCATCTGCCAAATTTTTTCAGTCGAGCCTTGCGAGCGCGGCTGGACTTGAAGCGCGGCGCTATATCGAACGCCGGGGCCTGAAGCGCGAAACCGTTGCTACATTCGGTATCGGCTATGGGCCGACTTCGAAGTCGGCCCTCAAGGATCATCTGGCGGCACAGGGTTTCACGCTCGACGAGATGGTCACATCTGGCATGCTGATCGGCGGCGAGGACATTCCCTCACCCTACGACCGTTTCCGCAACCGTGTGATGTTTCCAATATGTGATACCAAGGGGCGCATCATCGCGTTTGGCGGCCGTGCACTCGATGCAGACGCGCCGGCAAAATATCTCAATTCGCCTGAAACGCCGCTGTTTCACAAAGGCCACGTGCTGTTCAATGCGCATCGAGCGCGCGCCGCCGCCCACGACAAGAGCCGCGTTATCGCCGTCGAAGGCTACATGGACGCCGTGGCATTGAGCGAAGCAGGCTTTGGCGAATCCGTGGCACCCCTGGGCACAGCCCTGACCGAAGATCAGGTCAAGTTGCTGTGGCGCATGTCTGACGAACCGATCCTCTGTTTCGACGGCGACAGCGCTGGCCGCAAGGCGGCGTTCCGGGCAGTCGATACGGCCCTCCCTTTGCTTGAGCCGGGCCGCAGTCTTGCCTTTGCCTTTCTACCGGACGGCTTGGACCCCGACGACCTTGTCCGCCAGCAAGGCCCCGAGGCGATGGAAGGCATTCTGGGCCGCGCACGTCCGTTGGCCGAAGTGCTGTTTGATCGCGAATGGTCTACTGGTGACTGGTCGACGCCCGAGCGCCGTGCAGGGCTCGAAAAGCAGCTGCGCGAATGTGTCTCGAAAATTGCCGATCCTGCCATTCGCGGGCATTACGCCCAAGACTTCGCACAACGGCTGCGCGCCAAGTGGGGCGAACAGGGCAAGTGGAACGGCCAAGGTAAGGCTGCATCTGGCAGTCCGGCACGGCCCTCTCAGACCCAGCCCGGCGGACGGCAGACCTCCTGGCCCAACAAATTCGCTGGCAACGGCCAAGGTGGGCGTGGGAACCAGCGATTTAACAACATGCCGCCGGGGCGGCCAAATCCCTCGTCGAGCCTGCTCAAGAGCTCTTTGGTGTCGGGTGATGCGACCGCAGCGACCGTCAGAAACCGGGCGGTACGCCGTTCATGAGGTACCCCCGTCAATTCTTGCAGCAGCTTCCGACAGTTATCTTC
>JBEBJD010000164.1:0-3004 GCA_040080075.1 Hyphomicrobium sp.
ACGTTCGAGTTTGGCCGCATCAGCATTCCAAAGGGCTATCAGCTCGAAAGTTCGGTCGAAACGAAGACCTACTCTGGCTTCGTAGGCTACTCATTCGTGAAAACCCCCGATACAGAACTCGGAGCACGGTTGGGCATTAATGTGGTGGACACTGACGCGTCACTACAAGGAGCCGCATGGTTTGGCGGCAAACAGCTCACCATTGGACCGCAACAAGTTGGTGTTATCGGAGCCATTCCGACGATTGGCATTTACGGCACGTACGCTTTCAATGATCATTTGGCGATTGAGGGATCGATTGATGGCCTTGCCGGCAGCCTCGGCGACTACGAAGGCCACTACGTGGCCGCGGACGCCACGCTCAAATATTGGTTCAACACCTCATTCGCAGTTGGTGTGGGTTACCGCTATGTGGACAGCAATCTCGAGCACCACGGTGACCTTTTGAGCGAAGGTATCCAACTCGGCTATTCGGGGCCAGAAGTTAAGGCTTCCGTCGGATTTTAAGTTGGCGGCGCAGGGCAGGTCAGAATGGGCCGACGCAACCCAATCAGACTCAATGGGTGGCGCCGACGAGGATCCAACTCCCTTTGATCCTGGCTCAAGCCCCTTAGAGTCAAATCAATAATAGAATTGGGCCGGCTTTCGTCTCGAAGTTATTTCGCAACGCAATGGAGTAATGAAATGCAAAAGACATTGACACTCATGCACGTGCGCTTGGCGGTACTGTCTCTCGTTCTCGCCGCGAATTTACCATCGGCTGCACAAGGTCAGCAAGCGACCATAGCTGCCGATTGCGCCAGCGATCTTTTGACATTTTGTCCGAAGGTTTCTGCTGGCAACGACCGGGGCATTGCCTGCCTGATCGCTTACGAAGACCAGATCTCACCACGCTGCCGGCTGACAGCCTACCTTGCCTCTGGAAATTTGGGCAATCGCTTGAAGGAACTGCAGGCAATGGCCAAAACGTGCAGCAGCGATATTCTCCAGTACTGCTCAAAGGTGCCGGCGGGTGGCGGCAGAATTTATGACTGCCTGAAGAAAAATCAAGCGACGCTGACCAACGACTGCAGAGCCGGAGTGCCGCGCTTTGAGACGCTTCTAAAGGATTAGCTGGAGTTTCGCGCCTTCGAGTAGACAACGGACACGAAGCTCCAGCATGCCGCAGCTAACAACGATCGCCTGTCCGGTGTCCTCCCGAAAGGCTTCGCCCTGGATGCGACGCACACTCCGCACGTTACAATGCTCCAGTGTTTCGTCCGCACGGAGGACTTGGACAAAGGGTATGCCGGCGAAGAAAACGTGCTCTCTTCCGCCAACGTCAACGCCTTGAGGCTGGAGGCGTTCAAATTCTACTACACTCCGGCCGGCGCGACTGGCGTCGCCGGCATCAGCGCGAAGCCGACGCCGGAGATACTCAAGCTGCATGTGGAGATCAGTTCCGCCGCGAAGCCGTTTATAGTAAAAACGGGCTCCATCGGCGCGTTTACCGCATCGCACGAAGATCCAGCCATCGACGTGGGTATCATCGACTATGTGGCAACGTTTGTGCCGAAAATGTCTGGAGAGAACTTCAATCCGCACGTCAGCATCGGTGTCGCCACCTGGGCATACCTCGACCAGATGGTCGCCGCGCCCTTTGAACCGTTCACGTTCTCGCCTACGGGCGCGGCGGCTTATCAGTTAGGCCGGTTCGGGACCGCCGCGAAGAAACTCAAGGAATGGGATTTGCAGCCCTAAGCAATCAGGCGATAAATAGGGCCAACATCTCTCGAAGTGCGCCGAGCGTAAATGGGGTGCGCGCGACAATGCTCGAGGGGCTCGGCCCGCAAACCGTAATCATCAGAGAGGAGACGCTAAATGAGAATTAGGGGAATTTGGGCACTTGCATTTCCGGTTGTCGTGGTTGGCTTGGTCTTTTCACAGACGGCTGACGCGACTGCAGCAGAAGAGCCTGCTAAGCTCGTCTCCGGGACCCTGACGTGCAACGGCAAGGGCAGCGTCGGCCTGATTATTGGGTCGAAACAGTCTTTTGAGTGCTCTTATGTGCCTGCCGGAAAGTCGCCTGCGCAATCCTATACAGCCACCATTACGAAAATCGGGCTTGACATCGGCGTCAAGGGTGCGAGCACGATGGTGTGGACCGTCTTGTCCTCGACGACGGATCTTCCGGCCGAAGCCCTTGAGGGAAAGTATGCTGGAGTCTCTGCCGACGCATCGATCGGCGTGGGGGGCGGTGCGAACGTGCTCGTCGGCGGCTCCAAAGATTCTGTCGTGCTCCAGCCTTTGAGCGTCCAGGGACAAGTCGGACTCAACCTCGCCGTCGGGGTATCCGGTCTGGCACTCCGGCACAACAAGTAAAGGTATAGCTATGTGACTCGAGTTTTTCTTGCTTTGGCGTGCCATGCCGTAGCTGTGCTATCGGGCTGTGCGAGTACGGATCGCCTGCCCCCGGTTCCGCTTGCGCTCGCGGCGCAGATAAACCCTCTGGACCTACCGGATGCGCGGTTCTACCCGGAGACAGACGGCGAGCGTCTGGCGGCACTTGGCCTGCAATGCCGAAAGCGAGCCGAGGCCGCGGGTCTGCTTCGACCCAAGAACGGCAAGGTACCGCCAAACTACCTGCTAGCGATATCGGGAGGTGGCGACGACGGGGCTTTTGGGGCGGGCCTTCTCGCTGGCTGGAGCGAGCGTGGGGATCGTCCGCACTTTGGGCTTGTCACTGGCGTTAGCACCGGCGCTCTTTCGGCACCGTTTGCCTACCTCGGGAGCGAATACGACTCCAAGCTCAAGAAAGTGTACACGGACACGAGCGCGGACGACATTTTCCAGAAGCGCGAGCTATTGGCCGCGGTCACAGACGACGCGATGACCGACACCACGCCCTTGAGGGACATGATCGCGAGCTTTCTCGACAAGGCCATGATTGAGAGAATTGCGGAGGAGTATGGGAAAGGGCGTCTCCTGCTTATCATGACCACCAATCTCGATCAATCTCGGCCGG
>JBEBJD010000091.1:0-3003 GCA_040080075.1 Hyphomicrobium sp.
GCTGGCGTGCTGCCTCCGCTGCTTGCTGCTGCTGACGCTGGCGTGCTGCCTCCGCTGCTTGCTGCTGCTGACGCTGGCGTGCTGCCTCTGCTGCTTGCTGTTGCTGACGCTGGCGTGCTGCCTCTGCTGCCTGCTGCTGCTGGCGCTGGCGCGCTGCTTGGGTTGCCTGAGCTGCCTGCTGCTGTTGGCGCTGCCTCGCCGCCTCGTCAGCCTGCCGCTTCCTCTCTGCCGCAGCCTTGTCGTTCGGATTCGCCTGAATGGGAACAAGCAGGTTAGGGCCACTCGAATAGCCCCCCAACTCCGGTGGAAGGATTGCCCCCTCGGCGGTCGAGCCGACGGTGCCCGCGACGCAAATTGCCAGCGCCAAGATTGCGAACCGATGCTTGATCAAGAAAACCTCCCATAGTCGCGAGGCCCAATCACATCCCACATCGACAGCGATCGATGCAGCCGTAAGGTTGGGAGGTCAGTGAGCAACCACAATTGCCAACCAAAGCATCAAGAATGATCAAACAGTCCAGCCAAAAGACGCGCTGCCGCCGCTACTAGGGAAGGCATAGGTCTGTGACGCATTGCTTGCCAGGTTCACAGTGCAGCGACACGCCAGTGACCGGATTTCCCGAGCCTGTGCAGAATCTAGCATCGCCATCCCCGATACATGCAGCATTGATGAATCGGTCACAAAACGTCCCTCCGCCGCAAGCTCCTGCACCTGGGCAACAGACGCCCCCATCCGGGGCACATGTGAACTTGTTAGGGCACAAGAAAAAGCCCGGATTCCCGGGGCATGGCGGCCCGGACGTCGCCGTCAGGCGGGTCCCTGGTGGAATGTCCAATTTTGATCCGGGGCGCATGAAGATATTTATGATCGGGCTCTTGCCGCCACCGCCCGAGCCTGCGGCGGGTCCTGGAGCACCGCTGCGTGCCGCCAAGGCGACGCAGTCTGCAGAGCCGTCCTTGTCACTCGCATTCAGGATATGCGCCAGATCCTTCCAGTTATCCGGCTCGGCAGAGCGTGCAAATTTTGTCCGCTTGCTTTCGAAATCAAACTTCACTGTTAAATTCCGTGCGGAATCGAAAAGTTCGACTGAAATATCATCGCGCTTCATCTCGACGAATTTTGTAACTTCTGGCTTCAAAAACGACTTTCGTTCCCAGCTGCCATTCGCGCCCTGCACATAGGTCCCGACGAATGCTCCGCTGTTTAGATCGCCGGCTTGAAGACAGACGACTGTCGCTGCCGTCGCACCGCCAGGCACAGGGCTGGCTGGATCCACTTGCGCCATGCTGGCAGATGAGCCGAATATCAATGCCAACGACAGCCAGCAAACGCTCTGTGCGATCCTCATTATGTCCCCCACGCACTTTCCGCATAGATATCCGCTTCGCGCTGATGTAATGTCATCAGCAAGCGGCGTGCTCACCACGGACAAAGCGAATTCTATTTTGAAGCTACGGACGGCTGTCGATAGGCCAAGAGGTTGCGTGATTTAGATGTAGGTGGCTTCGACAAGACCGCCTACTTAATTGCAACTTGAGTAGATCGTCGCGCGAAATGGCTGAGGAAAGCAAGTGGAATAATTAATTCGTGGACGAAGTGTTCTGGCTCAAGTTTCAAAAAATTAGAAACGATCACTGGGCGGCGGTTCTATGGGTAATGCTCTGAATATGAGGACACGACCGACTCCTATGATACATATAAACTAATGCTGCATTCTGACATGACCCTTTCTGGAGTAGTCGCATGACCGATCTTGAGCTGACTGCAAGCAATGGTCATCACATCATCACCGCGTCAAGCCGCGAGCATCGTGAGCAACTCATCACTGAGTTCTTCAATCACTTCGAGACTGTGGAAAAGTCGGAAGACGTGGTTGTGCTCAAACGGCGGGCTGTGACCTTCAAGGAACAGAAATACCAGGAGCGCCGCGCGTTCGACCGTTCCTGGACGGGCTGGCTCCTGTTTTTGCTATTCATGGGAATGGTAACCGAGAAAGAGCCAAAGTCGGATCCGGATTCACGGGAAGCGGCTGCGCTTGCTGCCCTCCCAGCCGGGACTGACGTGATCGAAATCCAACTCTAACACAAAGCTTTGGATGCGCAGCCCTTTTAGTCAGCGCTAATACTGCGAGCGCAATGGCATCTCGCGATCGCTAATGTCGAAGTGGTGTATCTGGCTGCGCGAGGACAGGGCGCGGAGGAGCGCATCAAAATCGGGCGCTGTCGTGGCCGCAGCCGGCGTAGCACTATGACGAAGGAGACAAGTAATAGTACTAACGAGGGCACCAACCTGTCGTCGGCGGCCTTGGCGAAGGACAAGGCCGATCGCCCCGTGGTTCGCCGTCGCCGGTTCTCCGAGGACGAGAAGCGGCATTTTCTCGATCCATCTGCCGACCGATCCGGAGCTGTTGCAGCGGCTGGTGCGTTATCTCGTCGCCGACAAAGAGCGCCGTGACGGCGAGATCGGCAAGCACCGGCTGATCATCAAGCAGCTACAGCGGCATCAGTTAGGTCGCCGCTCTGAAAAGCTCGATTCCGATCAGCTGGCGCTTGGCTTCGAAGATCTCGATGCGGACATCGACCGTGTCCAGGAAAAGGAAACTCAGTCTAGACCGCCGCGCCGCGAGCTGCATTCGGACATGCCCGCACCGCGCGGGACGCTGCCAGAACACCTGCCGCGGCAGGACGTGATTCGTGTCCAAAATGCCCTTACGTCGGGATCGTTTCGGCGCTTCACTCTCATTACGGGAACTCCGTGTCGGAACTTCCCGAAATATCCGGCATAGGCAGCGCGCGAAACAAGTGTGCGGCGAGGCCACGCTTACGATCGAAGTACGATTGGCGTCTACACGGCCTAGCGGAGGAGAGGTTCGGAGCGCCGGGAAATGCTCAGAAAGCCTCCCTTCGCGGTGTAGTGTCGCCGATCCGACACGGGAACTTGCGGGAAGAATTCGGGCTCATTTTTTGACATCGAGATAAAGAGCTGGCGTCAGACTGACGTCG
>JBEBJD010000013.1:0-2982 GCA_040080075.1 Hyphomicrobium sp.
GTCGTAGCGAACTGCATTCAGCGGAACGCCGTTGCAGTCAGCAGCGATGCCAGCGTTGATGTGATGGCACATGCCGAATGCACCGTAGGTCAAGCCAGACTGGCCGCCTGCGGCGTTACGGACGCCGAAGTTGGCGCCGTCGAAGATCACCCAGTTAGCAGGAACGAGCGAGCCCGAACCGTCAACGAGGATGGCCGTGTTGTCCGAAGCCTGCGACTGGAGGCCAACGCTGACCTTACCGAGTGTGTCGCTCTTCACGAACCAGAACGACTGCAGCAAGTTCACGATCTGGGCAGGACCGCCCGACGTGGCTGCATTCCAAGCGAGAGGCTCGTTGGAACGGCCTTCCACGTGCATTACGTAACCAGCTGACCAGCCTGGCGAGATCGCCGCTTGGCCAGTGAGCTTAAAGTGCGATGCCAGGGTGGTGCCGATGCCGCCAACGTAAACGTTGCTTTCGACGCCGTCATCCCAGAACACGACCTGCTCGGCTACCCAGCCAGAGATCGTGAGCGAAACCTTGCGGTTTCCCTTGCGGGCTGTCGTCGCCTCGAGTTCAGCGATACGCTCTTCGAGGTCGGCGCAGCAATTCCCCCCAAGGTCAGCTGCCGAGGCGCTGGAGACCGACAGGCCACCTGCGAGGAGGCCAGCCGCCGCCAGGGCGTAGAGGCTATGCTTTTTCATTTACCTTCTCCCGTCTACTTCAAAACTAACGGGCGCTTGACGCCACTCACGCCATCACGCCTAATCTCGACCAGCGGGCCCCAGCAGAGCCGAATCACCGCTTCGCCAAAGATACTAATCAGAACTTTGACCCTGGCGAAACGGTCTTGATGGCCTAAAACTCGGATTTCAGCCCAATTGTGTCTCACTTGCAACGCCCTCTGTTGCTGCCCTGTGTGGTATAAAAAATATAGAAAAAACAATATGTTAAAGATGATGTTGAAGCGGGTGGAGGCCAAATTGCATCGCAACGTTAGAGCATTTTCAAGTGCCACACCGATAAGCCGGCTTACTCGTGAGAAGGCCGGTGCGCCCATGTTACTAATGGTTTTGAGTTTAGTCTGTGCACTCTGGCTGCGCTACCAAGTGATAGAAAATCCGCCATTGGCCATTGCGTGTGACGCTGGATTGAGCCCTGCTCTATGTCATTTGCGGCATGCGCTCATAGCATTATTTAACTTAGGCGTGCTTGGAGGTTTGGCACTGGTCATGGCGGCGCTGAATTATTGGCGGCCGGCGCGCTTGACGGCTTCAATTGCCATTGTGGCTTCGGCATTTGGTCTGGTGCTCTACAATACGGCGGTAGCCGCATGGGCAAGTGGACTTATAGTGCTGGCTCTTTCCCGTACACCATGGATAACCGCCCCAATACCGCCGCCAGGATCATAAGCACCGCCGACAACCACACGGCTTGCCAATTGTGAAGCCCCTCGTTGACCGCAATAAATGCCGCCGCCGCCGCTAGTACGCCCGCGCCGAAGCTTTCTGCAGGGTGCGGCGTGGCTAAATCATCAGACTCAGTCCGCCATTGGCACACCAGAACGGCAAATGCGAGTGCGCCACCGGTCAAGGGTGCGAACGGGAACTCCCAGTAACGCGGGTCGAAGGTCAGGCTCAAAGCCACCTGGATCGCAGCCAGAAACGTGAGGATCAGGGCAATGCCCATGGCGCGCGATAGCGGGCAGCGCGTGCGCAGCGATTGCGGGCCAATAATCTCAGAAAAGCCTGGCAGTCGCCTGCCACCGGCCACGCCAGCAGCCAGAAACGGGGCAATAAGTGCCACAAGACCGAGCATCAGGGCACGAGCGATCCCGGTTGCGCCAAAGGCTCCTGCCGCCAAGGTTTCAAATGATAACAGGGCCAGCACCGAGCCGGCACTCGCAATTACGCCGGTGTACGCCCAATCCAGCCATGTGATTGGCGGCGCAACCGCCGGCCGCTTCCGAGCGATGATGAGGCTTACGATCACAACCAAAGTTGCGAGCGTGGCACTCGCTGCGGCCTGAAAGTGCCACTGCGGGTGATTGGAAACCGGCTGTCCCCACGAAAACTTAGGCAATCTCGCATCGGCATCGAGCAGCCCCCAGTGGCCGCCCACAGTGCCTTCAAGTTTGCGTTTCCAGGGCTGATCAAAGGCTTCGATAATGTTGGTAGTGATGCCGTTTTGCCGAGCCATGCTCACCACGTCGTGCAGAACGCGCGCTTGATTAATGGATGAGGGCAGCGCCACCGAACGCATGCGGCCAGCACTGGGCCAGCCTACTTCACCGATGATGACGCGTTTGCCTGGAAACGCGGCCGCCACCCGGGCGTAGATTGAAGCCACATGTTGAGCCGCGCCGTTGGCTGCGACAGGTTCGTCTTCCCAGAATGGCAGGATGTGGATGGTGATGAAGTCGACGGCGTTGGCAATTGAGGGATTTTTTAGCCAGAATTCCCAGACATCGGCATAGGTGACGGGCAAGCCAGACAGGGCGCGCGCTCGCTCGATCAGTTGAACGAGAGCCTCGGGTGTTTGCTCGTTACGCAGCAAGACTTCATTGCCCGCGATGATAGAGGTCACGGTGCCGGGATGGGCTTTGGCAATGGCGGCAGCAGCCTCCAGTTCAGCGGCGTTGGCTGTGCCATCGCGCGATATCCAGGCCCCTTGCATGACTTTCAAGTTCAGGCGCTGCGCAGCGGCCGCGACCTCCTCGATGCCGTGCCCCGCTGCCGAATAGGTGCGCAGGCAATGGGTGATAGGGGCAAGACGGGCGACGTCCGCCGCAATCAGGCTTGCAGGGATCGGGTGGGCCCCGTCAAACGGGCTATCGGCGGCTTGGAACGGTGTGTAGGAGACGCAGTCCAGCTTGCTGTCACCCGCCAGCGGCGCAGCAGGCATTCCAACCGATGCTCCGAGCCATGCCCAGGCTGCAACGCAAAAGACTGCGCTGAGGCTGATCACTGTAGCGGCGGCCGGCAAGGGCAATGGGGCAGCGG
>JBEBJD010000269.1:0-13499 GCA_040080075.1 Hyphomicrobium sp.
GGCCACGCTGCCGTCAACGATTTTGGAACTGTTGACCGAGTTCGCGGCCAAATCGGCCAGAGCCACGGTGCCATCCAGAATCTGCGTCGTGGTCACGGCATTGTTGGCAATCTTCGCAGTCGTCACCGAAAGATTGGCGAGATCGGCAGTGGCCACGCTGCCGTCGACGATCTTCGAACTATCGACCGAGTTGGCTGCGAGATCGGCAAGGGCCACGCTGCCGTCAACGATTTTGGAACTGTTGACCGAGTTCGCGGCCAAATCGGCCAGAACCACCGTGCCATCCAGAATCTGCGTCGTGGTCACGGCATTGTTGGCAATCTTCGCAGTCGTCACCGAAAGATTGGCGAGATCGGCAGTGGCCACGCTGCCGTCGACGATCTTCGAACTGTTGACCGAGTTGGCTGCGAGATCGGCAAGGGCCACGCTGCCGTCAACGATTTTGGAACTGTTGACCGAGTTCGCGGCCAAATCGGCCAGAGCCACGGTGCCATCCAGAATCTGCGTCGTGGTCACGGCGCCCGTGGCGATGTCGGCGGCGGCAATCGTCCCATTCTGAATGTTGGCGCTGGTGACAGTACCACCAGCGATGTCGGCACCGGTGACAGTGCCATCCTGTATATTCCCAGACGCAACCGAGTTGACAGCAAGATCCGCGTTGGCGATTGTACCATTGAGGATATTGGCCGACGTGACCGTTCCCGTCGCGATGTTGGCACCGGTTACGGTTCCAGCGGCGATATTTGCCGCTGTAATCGTGGCGCCCCCGATGTCTACACCCAAGATCGCGCCGTTTAAAATATTGGTGGAGGTGACTTGGCCAATTCCAATATCGGCACTCGTGATGGTGCCATTGGCGATATCTGCCGCCGTGACCGTGCCGTCCTGAATATCAGCGGAATTGACAGTGTTGTTATCGACCGTGCAGCCGCCAACGCCGCAAAACCCGCCCGACACGGTGCCCTGGGCTAGAGCCGGTGATGAAAGCGCAGCAAACCACACCATCAGCATGCCAAAAAAGACGGCACGACCGCACCTTCGCTGTAGCGATCTCATCTTTTCGACAGGCCCTGTTGTATAGGCCGGCAATGCCCGCTCCAATTCGGCATCAGTTGGCTGACGATTCAACTGGACGGTAAGTGATTCGCTTGATTTCCCCAAGTACAGAGCCTGCAAACACCAGTCCGTGTCCGCGCTGCTGATACCAGAGCAGAGAAACGTGGATTTGCAGTCAAAACAGCCCGAGAGGAATTCGGCCTCAAGTGCGGTCGACCTTCATAACCTGTGCTGGCCTTTAAGTTGCGCTATCGGCCACGTAACATTGCTAGCCAGTACCAGCGGGAGCATCATCCACCGGCCTGCCAACCAATGAACTTCAACTGTGCGAGCTGGCATTCTCCCCTAACCAGTTCATGATCAGATGATCGGGGGCGTACAGGCGCAGGCAACAATCGCCGTCGTCGTGCCGGCATTGCGCAGGCGATAGGGAACACGTCCAAAAAGCTGATACCCGCCGCCGGCCGAGATCCGGCGCACTTCGCCGGCAGCCTCGACCTCCATCGTGCCTTTGATGACCACCGCCGCCGTCTCGCCGTCGTACACGATCGGCTCTGTTCCAGTGCCCGCACCTGGCTCATAGCGCTCGATAAAAAGCTGCAACTTCTTGTCCCTGCGTTCGCTACCAAGGACGCGTAAATCGACGGCGCCGCGCGAGACGACCGCCAAATCCTTAGCATCATAGAAAAGCGCGTTCTTTTGCGAGACAGGCAATGCAAAAAAGTCGGCGAGCGAGATTGGGATCGCTGTCAATATTCTGTGAAGTGACGCCAGAGACGGTGCATGCGATTCTTGCTCGATGAGCGATACCGTCGAATTCGTCACGCCGGCCCGCTTAGCCAATTGGCGCTGCGAAAGTCCAGCCAGTTCCCGCACAACCCGCAGCCGCGCCCCGACTGCCAGATCGCTGGCTTCAGCGCGCGCCCGGGCCTTTGCGCCGATCACCTCGCTGACATCGATACTCTCTGGCTTCTTGCTCCGCACTATTAAACTCCTGGCAAGTGTCATGACCTTCTGTGGCAGCCGGCCTCGCACACGGCATTGCGGTTGACGTAAGCACGCGGCAGGCTGTTCGAGCCAGTCGGATTATCACCGTGCTTGAACGTCAAATTTTTTATGACATACTAGTAAAGTTTTTGAACGCCTACCAACTGCTGGCCCCGGCCGGTCAGCGCGAGCGGGAGGGCAAATTGGCAGCGAAGGACGATTTTGCGCGATTGTCGGGGAAAGTCTATGTCGATGGATCGTTCGTGGCCAGCCGCTCGGCCGAACGATTTGACGTCATAGATCCGGCAACCGAAGAGATATTGGGAAGCATTGCCCATTGTACCGCCGGCGAAGTCGATCACGCCATCCAGTCCGCCAATGCGGCCCGCCGTGTATGGACAACCATGGATGCGCGCAGCCGAGCTGTCATTCTACACGACATTGCCGCGCTGCTGCGCCGGGACAAGGCACCGTACGCTGAGTGCCTCACGCGCGAAGAAGGCAAGCCCTTCAAAGAAGCCGCCGACGAAGTGTCGTGGTGCGCCACCGCCATCGACTATTATGCCGAACTCGCCCGGCATGAAACCGGGCGGCTGGCTGGCGCGACGGTGCCGGGGCAGTTTCATTTCAGTATCAAAGAACCGCTCGGCACCATCGTCATCGTGCTGCCATTCAACTACCCGCTGGTGCTTTTGTGCTGGGAAGCGGCCGCGGCTCTGGCCGCTGGCAACGCTGTTATCGTCAAGCCTCACGAACAAACAAGCCTGTCAACGCTGAAGTTCATGGAAGTATTCTCCTCCCTTCCACCGGGCCTGATGCAAGTGGTGACGGGCGGCGCGCGTGTCGGGCAGCAGCTGATTGCAAGTCCCAATACCCACGGCGTCGCCTATACTGGTTCTGTCCCGGTCGGTCAGGCAGTCGCACGAACCTGCGCCGAAAGTTTCAAGCCTTGTCTCATCGAGGCATCGGGGAACGATCCCTTTATTGTCATGCCATCAGCGCCACTCGGCACGGCCGTGCGCGGCGCGGCCTTCGCGGCCTATCTCAATTGCGGACAGGTTTGCACCTCTGCCGAGAGGTTCTATGTGCATGAAAAAATCCACGACGAATTCGTCGAAGGCCTCGTTGATGTTGCACGCAAGCTGCGCATCGGCAACGGCCTCGATGCTGTAGATATGGGTCCGCTTGCGACCAGCCGCCAGCGCGACCGGTTCGAAGGATTGATGGCCCGCGCACGCCAGCAAGGCGCCAAGTTTATGACGGGTGGCGGCCGGCCAGCCGAACACAACCGCGGTTGGTTTGTCGAACCTGCAGTACTCACAGGCGTGACGCCGGACATGGAGATACTGAACGAAGAACCCTTTGGACCGGTGGCGCCGGTCTGCAAAGTTTCGAGCTTCGACGAAGCCATAACGCTGGCGAACCGGTCGCGCTTCGGTCTTGGCGCTAACCTATATTCTCTCGATATGAACGAGGCTTTCCGGGCGGTGCGCGAAATAGAATCCGGCATCCTCTGGATCAACGCGCCATTGCTCGACAATGACGCCTTGCCGTTCGGAGGGCGTAAGCTGTCTGGCTCCGGGCGGCAGCTCGGTCCGGAAGGTTTGGCGCAGTTCCAGAATACGAAGTTTGTTATGCTGGACCCACAGGCGTCCAACCAAGACTTCTGGTGGTTCCCGTACCCGGACGCGGAGAAATTCAAAGCAACGTAACGAGGCTTCAACAACGGGGAGGACACAACGATGGCTAATGATGGATTTCATCCCGATCTCGAGCGGCGCATTGCCGAACTTGAGCAAGAGGCGAAGCAGGGGGCCGGCTTCACCAGTGCTGACTGGGCTTGGTTACTAGCGCTCGGCGTAGTGGGGCCTGCGCTGCTTCTCATTTGGGGGTGGCCGTCATGAGCGACAATCCTGGAATTGAACAATCAGGATGGCCGTTGACGGCCGCTGACCGCCATTGGACGCAACGCCAGCTGTTCGTCGTTCTCCTCGTCGCGGCTGCCGCAACGTGGTGCTACGTCATCGGGGAATACGTCGGCTACTATCTCAATCTGAAGATGGGATTTGCCGCACTGACGGCCGGCTCCATGATCGGCATGTTTCTCGTTACGCTGTCGGTGGTTCCAATGGCCACCCGCTATGGGATCGACTCCATTGCCTCCGCTAAGCCGCAATTCGGCAATCGCGGCTGGATGATCACGGTGTTCCTGCAGTATGCCTCGATCATCGGCTGGAATTCACTGCTGTTGATCTTCTTTGGCAAGTCGGTTTCGCAATTGTTGACGACGCTTGGAGTGGTCGATGCTGAGAGCTCCGGCTTCGTCGTGCGTGCCGTTTCGGCACTGGCTTGCGCGGGTGTCTTTCTGGTGCTGATGCGCGGTGCGACCGGCCTTGAACGCATGTCAATGGTGCTGTTTTCGTTCATCGTAGGTATCGGCCTGTGGATGGCGTGGATGCTGCTGACGAACCAGGCCGATGCCATCGCAGCTGCCAAGCCGTCTGCGGCCTCAGGAAGCCTCCAATGGGACTATGTGACTGGCCTTGAAATCGGCATCGTCAGCTTGCTCAGCTGGTGGCCGTATATCGGTGCCATGGTGCGCGAGTCTCCGGACGCCCATACCGCAACGCTGCCTGCGATGCTGGGCATGGGACTGCCGGTTCCAATCCTATCGGTGGTCGGTCTAGCCTCGATCCTGGCTCTGCAAACATCCGATCCGTCAGCATGGCTCATTCAGCTAGGCGGCAGTACCTACGGCGTGATTGCTCTCTTGTTCGTCATAGCTGCGAATATCGGCACTGCAATTGCGGGCGTCTATGCGACGGGCGTTGGATTGCGTCAGGTGCCAGCATTTGCTCAAATGCCTTGGAGCACTCTGGTGCTCATGGGGCTCGTACCAGTCGCCGCCGTCAGCATCCTGGTGCCGGACCTGTTTTTCTCGAACTTCGGCACGTTCCTGGCGTTCATCGGCGTCTTTTTCGCGCCGTTGTGTGCGATCCAGATCGTGGACTACTTCCTGCTGCGCGGACAGCGCATCAACATCCGCGGAATCTATCAGCAGGGTCCGGGCTCACCCTATCAGTATTGGGGCGGGTTTAATATCGCGGCCATCCTGGCGATGGCGGCCGGCTTCTTCACATATCTCTACCTGCTGAACCCGGTCAGCTACGCCAGTAACTCGCCGTACCAATACCTGACCGCCTCATTGCCGACAGCTTTTGTGGGCGGTCTCGTTTATTTGATACTGACGCTGGTGATCGTGAAGCCAGCGGGCAAGGGAGACTACTAACCTTTCCCCCTGATAACCTTTCCCCCTGACTTGCCCCGGAGTTCAGTGCTCCGGGGTCTTTTTTTTTAAGTCAGCATATTTTGCCCCATTGGGCCCCAGTCTCGCCCGATGACGTTTCTCTTGTGCTAGCTCATCCGCGCAACAATTCGACGGCTGATCAAGCCGGCGCTGCGTTTTTTGATGGGGAAGTTAATTCTAGACCTTAACGCGCTCTGACTTCGCATCGAACCAGGGCTGGAGTTGCGCGCGCGCGGGGTACCGCTTCCAGGCCACCTCGACTTCCAAAGGTTCCGCCGCAAGCCACGCGCCCGTGACGCCGTCTGGGCAGCTGACATACCCCATGCCAAGTGAGGCGCCAACGGTGTGTCCAAAACCACCTGATGTTATAGCTCCAACGAGTTCGCCCGCGCGCCAGACCGGCTCGTTGTGATAGAGCAACGGCGCACCATCTCCTTCGAGCTTCACCTGCACGAGCCGGCGCTTGAGCGGCCCGCTATCACGCAATCGCAGCAAGGCTTCGCGGCCCATGAAGCCGCCCGGCTTGTCCCAGGCCACGGCAAATCCGAGTCCGGCTTCGAGTGGCGTATCATCTTCGCCGATATCGTGCCCCCAGTGCCGGTAGCCCTTTTCCATGCGCAGAGAGTTCAGCGCAAAGTAACCCGCTTGTTTCAAGCCAAAGTCTTGGCCCGCCTCGTCCAGCACATCGAAGACGTGCTGGGCAAACTCGGCTGGTATCATAAGTTCGTACCCGAGTTCACCGACAAACGTGATCCGGTTTGCGCGAACCATGGCGTATCCGGCTTCGATCTCTTTGCTCGATCCAAAAGGAAACGCCGCTGTCGAGAGATCGGCATTCGAGACCGCCTGTAACAGCTCTCGCGACTTCGGTCCCATCAACGCCAGCATCGGCAAGCCTGAAGACACATCGCGGGCGAAGACATGCGCGTCGCCAGGAATATGCCGTGTCAGCCAGGCGAAGTCGCGGACTTGCGATGCCGCTATCGTGACCACGAGGAACGACGTTTCCGACAAGCGCGTCACAGTCACATCAGCTTCGATGCCGCCGCGCGAATTGAGCCATTGCGTATAGACGAGGCGGCCGGCGGGCACATCGACATCATTGGCGCAAATCGTATTCAAGACTTTGCAGGCATCGCGCCCGTCGACAGCAAACTTCACAAAGCAGCTGTGATCGAAGAGCGATACGGCAGTCCGGGTATGCTGGCTTTCGGCAGCGGCAACGCTGAACCAGTTCTGCCGCCCGTATGAGTATTCGATTTCCGGCGTCATACCCAGGGGCGCAAAAAATCCGGGACGTTCAAATCCGGCCGCTTCCGTCATGCACGCGCGCTTGGCCACGAGCCGGTCATGAAACGGGCTGCGGCGCACATTGCGCGCCGTGGCAAATTGGCGATACGGCCAATGCATGTCGAACAACAGGCCAAGTGTTTCGGTCGTGCGGTCGTAGAGATATTTGCGGTTTGACTGGAACGGCATCATCCGGCGCACGTCGACGTCGATCAGTTCGGCGGGCGGCCGCCCATCACGGATCCAGTGCGACAAGGCCTTGCCAACCCCGCCCGATGACAAGATTCCCACCGAATTGAATCCGCAAGCACAAAACAGATTCTCAACCTCCGGCGTTTCCCCCAGTAGATACCGATCGTCGGGCGTAAAACTTTCCGGGCCACAGAAAAACAGCTGAATGCCAGCGTCGGCCAGCATTGGCACGCGAGCCATGGCTTGCTGCAGGATCGGCTCAAAATGGTCGAAATCTTCGGGCAATGTATCAAAACAGAATTCGGCTGGAATTCCGTTTTGCCCCCAGGGCTTTGCGCGCTTTTCAAAGCAGCCGAGCAGCAACTTGCCCGCGTCCTCTTTGTAGTAGGCTTCCTCGTCAGTGACGAAAAGCACCGGCAGATTGCGTGGCAAATCCGGTAACGGCCCAGTGACGATGTAAAAATGTTCGGCCGCATGCAGCGGCAGCGAAACTCCGGACAAAGCCGCCAGTTCGCGCGACCACATCCCGCCGCAAATCACCACCTTCTTGGCTCGGATCTCACCGTGCGATGTGATCACGCCGCACGCCTTGCCGTGCTCAACAAGTATCTTCTCAACCTTCATGTTTTCGAGAATGGTCACGCCGTCTTTACGCGCACCTTTGGCCAGCGCCATCGTGACGTCGATCGGATTGACCTGCCCGTCTTTCGGCAGCCAAAGCCCGCCGGCGATGCCCTCGGTATTCAGCGGCTGCCAGCGCTCCTTTATTTCATCGGGACCCAGAACCTCGACCGGCAAACCGAAGCTCCTCGCCATCGATGCGCCACGTTTCAATTCCTCGAAACGCCCCTCGGTCATGGCGGTGCGGATGGCGCCGCGTTGTTGAAAGCCGGTAGCTTGGCCGGTCTCCTGTTCGAGACTCGCGAATAGCTCGCCCGTGTATTTGGCGAGTTCGGTCATGTTGCGCGTTGCGCGCAACTGCGTCACAAGGCCTGCAGCGTGCCAGGTGGTGCCGCAAGTGAGCTGCTTGCGCTCGCACAGAATGACATCGGTGATGCCGAGCTTTGCCAGATGATAGGCGACGGAAACGCCAGCTATTCCCCCTCCGACGATCAGCACCTCGGCATGGTTGCGGAAGGTCGAACTCATGATCTTCTCCTTGAGCCTGGGAACAGAGATCTGTACGTCTCATGATTTTTATCGCGGCTCTGGTGCGTGCGGTTCCGGCAACCTAAAGTGCCACGTGCGCCGTGCCAACCATAGTGATTTCCAGGCAGTGTCTGAGTTTCAAATTCCTGCTCACCTTGGAGGAGCCGGGAACCGCTTCGCGGAACAAGTGCTCAAGGCGATTTCCAACTCATGGTGGGGTCGCGGCGGCCAAGTAAGGTTGAGGGCGCTTTGTCAAACACTCCTTGGCAAGAGGACTACGCCGGTTCGTTTGCCGCCTTCACAATCAGCCGCTCGGCTTGCGCAAACAACAAGGGATCAACGGCTGCGCCTGACGCGCGAACGTTCTCGTCAATCTGCTCAACGCGAGTGGCGCCGATAATGGCAGCTGCCACGTTCGGCTGGCGCAACACCCAGGCAAGCGAAAATTGCGGCAAGGTCAGACCTGCTTGTTCTGCCAGCGGCTTAATCTGTAGCACGGCCTCAAGGACCGGACGCGACAGGAAGGCCTGATCCAGCATAGTGCCCATCGTGGTGCTGGCCGCCCGCGACCCATCGGGCACTCTAACACCTGGCAAATACTTCCCCGTCAAGGCGCCCTGGGCCAGCGGCGACCAAACAATCTGCGAAATGCCATTGGCATCGCAAAGCGGCATCACCTCGGCTTCGGGCGCTCGCCACAGCAGCGAATATTGCGGCTGGCTCGACACGAATTTTTCGACACCTGCCATCGAAATTGCGGCTCGTATCTTGTCAGCTGGCCATTCGCTGAAGCCAATATACCGAACTTTGCCTTGCCTGACCGCTTCGGTCAGTGCCGTCATCGTTTCTTCGAGCGGAGTCTTGGTGTCATACCGGTGGCACTGGTAGAGGTCGACATAATCGGTCTTGAGCCGCACGAGCGAGGCATCGAGTTGCTTTTTGACCTGCGCTCGCGACAGCCCCTGATCGGCCGCGGTCATCGGAAAGAAGAGCTTCGTCGCCAACACATAGCTGCTGCGATCAACCGGAGCAAGCGCTTCGCCCAGCACAGTCTCAGCCGCGCCGCGCCCATAGATATTGGCGGTATCAATCAACGTGACGCCAAGATCAAGCGCCCGCCGCACACAGGCAATCGAGCGTACTTTGTCGATGCCACCCGAATACGTGAGCCAAGAGCCCAGAGCGATCTCTGAGACCATCACATCACTTGAGCCGAGCTTACGGTATTTCACGTGAAGAGCCTCCAGTTTGGAAAAACCGTGGTGGGTTCAAGTTACCAAGTTATGCCGGCGGCGCCCATGTTGCTACTGGTGATCCGTTCCCACACCGTCACCTCAATTCTGGTGAAGGTTCTACTCCAGTCCCGGAGAAGGCCGGAAAATGATGATGATGAATTGGTTCTGAACTTGGCGGCAAATAAGCCGGAGCAGCGCAATCCCCTCCCTGGCTTCGCATGCGCATCCGCGCATGCTCGAACCGTGGGTTCGCATTCTAACGCCTATCCGATAATTATATGGCGCGCTGGCGGAGGGGGTGGGATTCGAACCCACGGTGAGCTTGCACCCACGCCGGTTTTCAAGACCGGTGCCTTAAACCACTCGGCCACCCCTCCATGCACGGCATGCTCCCTGCCAGGCCGGCACAGTGCGAACACAGGCAATGGCGCAAGGCAAGTGTCAGCGGACATCAAAGTCCGGCACGGCACACGAAGCGCTCCGTATATACGTCAGCGTTCCTGGGCTCAAGGCCTGAGCACCAGGATTGCCGAACCGTCACCAGTGCGTTTCAGGAGTGCTGTCCCGTGTCCTCCAGACGTTTGGCAGAACGCGTGCCGGCAAAGTCATCGAGACTGAACCGGCAAACAAATAGAGCTAATGTCACCGTTGTGCCACAATTCATGCTCGCGGCATTAGAATGACGTAATAGCACCCGCTATCATGGGCTTAGATCGCTAGCCCCCACTCCTTTCGGGCCCTAGCTCAACCATTCGGGCTCATCAAATGGGGCTTTTAAGCGGCAGACGGCGGGCGTATAAGCCGGTCACCTTTGCTGCATCGCAGCGGATTCCTTCGGAGGTGCCTGAGTGGCACAAAGCAAGGCTGCCGACCCAGGTGCCGACCACGGCTCCAGCAGCACACCCCAACACGGAAAATTCTGGTCGCTGGTGCTGGGCTCAATCGGTGTTGTCTTCGGCGACATCGGAACCAGCCCGCTCTATGCGTTCAAGGAAGCCGTGACGGCAGGACAGGGCGTGGGCATCTCGAGCCGCGAGGCCGTGATCGGCGTTTTGTCGATGATTGTCTGGGTGCTGCTGCTCATCGTCACTTTGAAGTATGTGATCATACTTCTGCGTGCCGACAACAAGGGCGAGGGCGGCACGTTTGCGCTGATGGCGCTTGGGCAGTCCGTCGCCAAGCGCAGTTCCCCCGTGCTGTTCGCGCTAGGCCTTGCCGGCGCTTCATTTTTTTACGGCGACTCAGTCATTACACCCGCTGTTTCCGTACTTTCTGCGGTCGAGGGTATGAAGCTCGTCTCGCCGGCTTTGGAGAATGCCGTCGTACCGTTGTCGGTGATCATTATCATCGGCTTGTTTGCCGTGCAGTCCCGCGGCACTGCAAAGGTCGCGACGTACTTTGGTCCCATCACGGCCGTTTGGTTTCTCGCGTTAGCTGCCGGCGGACTGAACCATCTGCTCGACGATCTCAGCGTACTTTCGGCATTGAACCCCCTGCATGGCATGAGGTTTGTCGCGGGCCATGGGATTATTGGCTTGACCGTCATGGGGCTTGTCTTCCTGGCGGTCACGGGCGCGGAAGCCCTCTACGCCGATCTTGGACATTTCGGCCGCAAACCCATTCAATACGGCTGGCTGCTGTTCGTGCTTCCGGCTCTGTTGCTCAATTATTTTGGCCAAGGCGCGCTGCTGCTGGCACACCCTGAAGCCATCCATAATCCGTTCTATCTGCTCTATCCCGATTGGGCGCTGATCCCCATGGTGATCCTCGCCACCATGGCAGCCGTGATTGCAAGTCAGGCCGTCATTACCGGCGCATTTTCACTGACCCGGCAGGCTGTGCAGCTTGGCCTGATGCCACGCCTTGCCATTCGCCACACGTCCGAGGAGATGGCGGGACAAATCTATCTGCCGCGCGTGAACTGGTCCATCATGGTCCTGGTGATCGTCGTCATCGTCATGTTCCGCTCCTCCGGACGCCTCGCCTCTGCCTACGGTGTGTCGGTGACCGGCGCTATGCTGATCGACAGCTGCATGGCGTTCTTCGTGATCTGGAAGTTGTGGGGCTGGAAGCTGTGGAAGGCGCTGGCTCTGATGCTGCCCTTGGCGCTGATCGAGCAGGCGTTCTTCACAGCCAATATGCTGAAAGTTTTCGAAGGCGGCTGGCTACCGATCCTTCTGGCCAGCAGCGTGGCCCTGACAATGGCGACCTGGGTGCGCGGCTACGGCATTTTGACAAAGCAATCGCGTAAGAACGAGGCCGATCTCGACTGGCTGGTGCGCAAGCTGGAAGCCAAACCGCCGGTGCGCGTGCCGGGTACGGCTGTATTTCTATCGGGCGACATCAACGCCGCTCCGACTGCGCTCATGCATAATCTCAAACACAATCGCGTTCTACACGAGCGCAATGTCGTGCTCTCGATACGCACCCGTGACACGCCGCGCGTGCCGCGTCACGAGCGGCTCGAAATTGATCGCAGTAGCGAGACCTTCATCAAGGTCATCGCGCACTATGGTTTCATGGAAACGCCTTCGATCCCTAAGATTATGGAGCACTGCCGCCGCAAGGACCTGAACATCGACATTGGTGCCACGTCGTTTTTCTTGTCACGCAGATCGCTCAGAACGACGCCGAAGTCCGAAATGCCCTATTGGCAGGAGGCAATGTTTATAGCGCTCGCCCGCAGCGCCGAGGACGCCACAACTTACTTCCAGATCCCTATCGACCGCGTCGTCGAGGTGGGTGCTCAAGTCGCTGTTTGAAATGGGTGCCCAACTAAGGCATCCGTGGCAGGCAAAATATCGTATTGGGTGTGTTCATCGAAACCGCACCCGGAAGCCTCATGACCACTAGCGACAATGAAGACAACCGGTTTACGGCCCGTGCCAGCCGCTACGTGAAGATCGGAACTGGCGCCGGCTCAATAGCGGCCAAACTCGCTGGCCAGCGCCTGTTCGGCTTAGAGGGTAACCGGGCCAGCAACGCGGCCCAACTGGCAGCCGCATTGGGTGGCCTCAAGGGGCCGCTGATGAAGGTGGCGCAACTGCTGGCGACCATCCCCGACGCGGTGCCCGCCGAATATGCCCGCGAGCTTGGGCAACTGCAAAGCCAAGCCCCGGCAATGGGCCAGGCCTTCGTGCGCAGGCGCATGATGGCAGAACTTGGACCTGACTGGCGCTCGCGCTTTGCCGCATTCGACGAGACCGCAACGGCATCGGCGTCACTGGGACAAGTGCATCGCGCCATGTCGCACGATGGCCTCGCCCTTGCAGCCAAACTGCAATACCCCGACATGCAGTCGGCTGTTGAGGCCGACCTGAACCAGCTTAGAGTCATATTCGCGCTTCACGCCCGCTTGGAACCCGGCGTCGATACGGTAGAAATCTTCGAAGAAGTCGGCGCCCGCCTGCGTGAGGAACTCGATTACGATCTCGAAGCCCGCCACACCCGCCTTTATGGGCACATCTTTGCGCCTTCCCCGGCAGCGACGGCCTCACAAATCGTGCGCGTGCCAAAAATTGTAGGCGAACTCTCGACCAAGCGGCTGCTCACCATGACCTGGCTCGACGGCGGCAAACTCCTCGATCACAAGGTGGACCCGATTGAGCACCGCAACGCGCTGGCCGGCGCCATGTTCCATGCCTGGTGGTATCCATTCTCGCAATTCGGAGTCATTCATGGCGATCCGCATCTGGGCAACTACACCGTGTTCTCTGAGGGTGGCGCTCCTGCTGGCATTAACCTGCTCGATTACGGCTGCATCCGCACATTCCCCGTCAGCTTCGTGCAAGGCGTGATTGATCTCTACACGGGCCTGCTCGAGGGAAATCGCGATCTAGTGGTGCATGGCTATGAAACCTGGGGCTTCAAGGGCCTCAACTCTGAACTCATTGACGTGTTGACCATCTGGGCCCGGTTCATTTACGGCCCCCTCCTTGATGACCGCGAGCGCACCATAGCCGAAGACACCACGCCGGGTGACTACGGCCGTCAAGAGGTTCTGCAGGTCAAGACGCTCCTGCGCGAAAAAGGACCTGTTACCATCCCGCGCGGATTTGTTTTCATGGACCGGGCCGCGATTGGACTAGGCGGGGTCTTTTTGCATCTCAACGCCCGGCGCAACTGGTACCGGATGTTCAATGAATTGATCGAAAATTTCGATATCGAGGCGATTCGAATACGCCAGAACCAAGCCTTCGCGGCCAGCGGCGTTCCGCTGCCCATTTAATCCAGTGTGGCGTCGCGCCAAAGTTGACCAGTGGTGCGGCAAGGCTGGTGTCAAC
>JBEBJD010000267.1:0-13464 GCA_040080075.1 Hyphomicrobium sp.
TTTCAAGCCCTTCGGGAGCAGTGCCCGATGGATATTCTGGCGCACAAACCACTCAGTGACCTCAATGAAACCACCCAACTCAATGTTCGCCGGGTCATTGCTAGCTGGCAGGATTGCAGGCGCCGGTTTGGGCAAACGGGTCCTTTCTTGTTTTCGGACTTTAGCGCGGCCGATGCCATGTATGCTCCCGTGGCTTCGCGCTTCAGGACTTATATTCCGGATCTGGTCCGCTACGGAGACGACGGCACGGCCAAGGCCTATATCGAGGCCATCTTCGCCACCCCCGAACTCGCCCAATGGATTGCGGCCGCGCGTCACGAGCAGTCAACAGGCGCCGCAGCCTCAACCGGTTAAAGCTTTGTTGAGGGCTGTCCCACACTCTGTCCCAAAGGTGCGCGTGATTCGCGCGTTTGTTGGCGAAGCGGGAGAGCGGTATGTCGAAGTGCAATCTGCGTCAGGGCAGCGGGGCTCGCGGTCCCCGTGCACGCTTAGCGCTGGTGGCGATGGCCAGTCTGTCGCTTGGAGCCTGCGCTGGCGTGGGCGATATGACCCCTGGTTTTCTGGCGAGTGCCGAACCGGCACCAGCGTCCGATAGGGCAGGCGCCCCTCCGGCAGATGCCGCCGCCGGATCTGCCAACGAATTGCAGAAGGCGACCGAATATTGGGGCAAGGCTTACGCACAAAAACCGCAAGATCTCGAAGCGGCACTGGCCTATGCCAAGAACTTGAAAGCTATGGGGCAGAAAACGCAAGCTGTGGCCGTGCTTCAGCAAGCTTCCGTGTATCATGGGGCCAATAAAAAACTGGCTTCCGAATATGGCCGCTTGGCTCTTGAACTCGATCAGGTCTCGGTGGCTCAGCAACTGCTGGCTCTGGCGGACGATCCCGTCGATCCCGACTGGCGTGTGATCTCGGCTCGTGGCACGGCGCTCGCCAAGCAAGGCAAGTATCAGGACGCCATACCATTTTATGAGCGCGCAATGACGCTGGCGCCCGGCAAGCCCTCGATCATGAACAATCTGGCTCTGGCTTTCACCATGAACGGCGAAGCGGCCAAGGCTGAAGACCTCCTGCGCAGCGCTGGGCAATCGAACCCCGGTAACGCCAAGGTCAATCAGAACCTGGCTCTGGTGCTCGGCCTGCAGGGCAAGTACGACGAGGCGACGAAGGTGGCGTCTCAGCAATTGCCAGCGGGCACGGCCGCGTCAAACACGGCGCTGGTGCGCCAGATGGTCAAGCTCGAACCCAAAGTCATGCCGCAGGGTGTGATCGCCATGCCGCCGCCCGTCCAGGTGGCTGGCTCGGCGGCTAATCCGGTTATTCCGGGATTAAAGCCAGCAGTAACCAGCGAGGCTTCGGCCACTAATGGGGCCTCATCATGGGCTACAAAGGTGGCTGCCGCACCCACCGCAGTGACGCCAGCCGTGGTGCCGGCGACGGTCAAAACGCCAGCCGCACCGTCAGCGCCGTCTACGGCCGCATCTAACGATGCCACCAACGGCGGGGATGCGATGTTAAGGCCGTCGGCACCCTGATCGGGGGCTAAGCAAAGCGCTAAGGTTTGGCGCAAAGGTTTGCTTTCAAGCCGGGCGCACGAGCGGGCGGGACCGGCATTGGCCATCGCTCCTCGATCTGGCGCCACCAATTGACTTGACAGACAGCGCGGCTCAACCTTTTTCCAGTAGCAAAGACAATCCAATCAGCGTGCTGCTGTTGAAGTGAACTTCAACCAGCTGACGGTTGTCACGCACGATGATCTCCATCGTTGCATTGAGATCGGTGCCCAGGACATTGATACGGAAGCCGTTTGGGGTGATGTCACCGGTCAATTCTCCGGCCTTATCGTAGATCAATTCGCTCCACGTGCCGGTAAGCTTGCCGGCATTGTGGGTAAGGGCGCCTTTGATCTCAACCTTGGCGCCCGCCGAAGCGCAGCGGATATTCTGCTCGAGCTTGTCGCCATCGCCAACGACGAAATATGTGGCGCGGCATGTGATGTTTTCCGTCTTACCCTCGGCAAAACCCAGGCGCCCCTGTCCGGTCCACCGGCCACTCAGGGCGGAAAACGGCCCTTCGGCATGGGCGGCGGTGGCAAATAGGATGGCCAGCAGGGCGATGAGCGCATGGGCGGCAACGCCCGGCTTGGACCAGTGCATTCGAACATTCCCCCCAAATTTTTTACGGCCACTAGTGCAGCCACGGCCGCACGCTAGCAAATTAGCCGGGGATTCGGGATGCAGGGATGCACCGCTGCCACGGTGATCGGGACAGAATTAAGTGCGATCTGACATCGCACCCCAGCATGGGCACCCCAGTACGGGCACCCCAGAATTGCCACGCCGCACGGGATTTGCCGTGCGGCGGGTGGTATTGCGGGGGCTAAATGGCGCCGTTCAGCTGTACTTCCAGAAGGTAATGGCGGCCGGTCCCAGAATGACGAGGAACAGGACGGGAAGGAAGAACACGATCATCGGAACCGTTAGTTTTGGGGGCAGTGACGCCGCCTTCTTTTCAGCTTCCGACATGCGGATTTCGCGGTTTTCCTTAGCCATGACGCGCAGCGCCTGGCTGACGGGCGTACCGTAGCGCTCGGCCTGGATGAGAGCGGTGACGACCGCCTTGACGCCCGGCAAGCCCGTGCGCTTGCCCAAATTTTCATAGGCCATACGCCGTTCCGGCAGGTAGGAGAGTTCCGCCGTCGTCAGCGACAGCTCTTCGCCCATTTCGATTGACTGCGAGGTGATTTCCTTGGCGACCTTGCCAAACGCCGCTTCGATCGACATGCCCGACTGCACGCAGATCAGCAGCATGTCGAGGCTATCAGGGAAGGCTTGCTTGACCGCAAGCTGGCGCTTGGAGATCAAGTTCTGCACAAACACGTTGGGCAAGTAATAGCCCAGGAACCCGCAGCCCAGGGCCATCAGGACCTTGATGGCAGGCGGATGGGTCATTTCGGACATCAGGAAGAAATACCCAAGCCCCATGAGAAACGCGAGCGGAGGAACCGCCACGCGGCAGAACATGTAGGTAACGACGGGCGCTTGACCGCTCAGTCCGGCCATTTTGAGACGTGATCGCAGCTCTTCGCTGTCGAACTGCTTTTTCAAGTCGAGCTTGTCGACGACCTGGTTCATATAGCCTTTGGGAGACTGGCGCAGCTTTGCGGCGGCCGGGCCGTTGCGATCCTTGGCAGCCATTTCAGAAAGCCGGGTGGCGCGCATCTTATCGCGCTCGACCGCCATCACCTTCATGCGCTGGTTGACCCGATCGCGCTGGAGCATCGGCATTGCAAGCGACAGAACGGTCGCAAACGCTGCAATAGCCGCGAACACTGTTGCCAGAAATTGCGGATCGGACAATGTCTCGAATAAGTCTTGCATGACTTTTGAGCCTTGGTGACGTCTGACTTATGGGTGGTGTCCACCCGTCTGATTTGGGCTGCAGTTCAGAACTTGAAATTGATCATCTTGCGCATCACCATCACGCCGATCCCCATCCAGCAGAGGCCGAGCATGATGAAAATATTGCCCGTGCGCGTTTCAAATAGCGGGGCGATGTAGCTTGGCGACGAAAGCCAGATCATGAACGTCACGCCCGGCGGCAGCGAGGCCAGCACCATGGCCGACGACTTGGCTTCACCGGCCAGTGCTTGGACCTTCATCGCCATGCGGAACCGGTCGCGGATGACGCCCGAGAGATTACCCAGTGCTTCCGACAAGTTGCCACCGGCCTGCTGCTGAATGGCAATCACAATGGCCAGAAACTTGACTTCGGGGATCGGCATGCGCTGAACCAGCCGTTCCAGCGCTTCGCCCATCGAAACGCCGACGCGCTGTTGCTCGACCACTTCGCGGAATTCACTGCAAATGGGTTCAGGGCTTTCGCGCGCGATGATCTGCAGGCACTCGTTGAGCGGCAAACCGGATTTGACACCGCGCACGATGACGTCGATCGCGTTGGCCAGCTCGTGCACGAATTTCTTCTGACGCTTGGTAATCTTTTTCGAAAGCACGAAACGCGGCAGGCCGAACGTACCAATGAACAAGGCGGAAATGGCTGCAACCGGCATGACCGGAGAGTTGGGCATCATGAAATACACGCCCACGGTGCAAACCACGCCGCAAATGGCGCTGGCAATCCAGAACGAGCGCGGTTCCACATCGAGGCCGGCGCGCTCAAGGCGCGTGCGCAGTGTGACACGCTCTTTTGACTTTGCACGCGCTTCAATGTTTTTTAGAGAATCGGAAACTTGTTTTTTTCGATTGGCTGCAACATCGACCGTAGAGCGCACACTTGCCTTTTTGGTCCGCGATTCTGTAACGCTCGCCATGCGCTTGTCTGCCTGGCGGCCGCCGGACATGAAGGGATAGGCGAATGCAAAGACCAGCGCCGCAATAGCGCCGCCGGCCAGCAATGGGATCAGGATGGAGTCTAGATTGCTCAAGTCCATTAGGTTTCACCCAGTGGGTTGCCGTTTTTGTCGAGAACTTCGGAAGCGGCCAGTGCTTCTGCCAAGCGCCCGGTTTCCTTGTAGTATTCCGCGCGGTCCCAGAAGCGCGGGCGGGCAATGCCTGTCGAACGGTGACGCCCGATCAGTTTGCCGTTGGCGTCTTCGCCGGTGATCTCGTAGACGATGAGGTTTTGCAACGTCACCGTGTCGTCTTCCATGCCCAGCACTTCAGTGATGTGCGTGATCTTACGTGAGCCGTCACGCAGACGCGATGCCTGTACGATGATGTCAATCGACCCCGTGATCATTTCACGGATGGTCTTCACCGGCAGTGAGTAACCACCCATCATGATCATCGACTCGAGACGGCTGATGGCTTCGCGCGGGCTATTGGAGTGGAGCGTGCCCATTGAACCGTCGTGGCCGGTATTCATGGCCTGAAGCAAGTCGAATGCTTCAGGTCCGCGGACTTCGCCGACGATGATGCGTTCAGGGCGCATACGCAGGCAATTCTTGACCAGATCGCGCATGGTGATCTGCCCCTCGCCTTCGAGGTTGGGAGGGCGCGTCTCAAGCCGCACGACATGGGGCTGCTGCAACTGAAGTTCGGCCGAGTCCTCGCACGTGATGATGCGCTCATCGTGGTCGACGCAACCCGTCAGGCAGTTGAGCAGCGTCGTCTTGCCTGAACCCGTGCCGCCTGAAATCAGGATGTTACAGCGTACCCGTCCAATGATTTCCAGAACGGTCTTGCCGTGCGGTGAGATCGACCCGAACTTGACGAGGTTGTCGAGCCTCAGGCGGTCCTTCTTGAACTTACGAATGGTCAGTGCGGCGCCGTCGATGGCCAGCGGCGGGGCGATCACGTTGACACGCGAACCATCGGGAAGGCGCGCGTCGCATATCGGGCTCGATTCATCGACGCGGCGGCCGACCTGGCTAACGATGCGCTGGCAGATGTTCATGAGCTGCTGATTGTCGGCAAAGCGCACGTTGGTCTTGATCACCTTGCCGTTGACTTCGATAAACGTCGTGCCGGCGCCGTTGACCATGATGTCGGCGATGTCGTCGCGTGCCAGGAGCGGTTCCAGCGGGCCATAGCCCAGAACGTCGTTACAGATGTCTTCGAGCAGTTCTTCCTGCTCGGCAATCGACATCACAACGTTTTTGACCTGAATGATTTCGCTCACGATGTCGCGAATTTCTTCGCGCGCGGCTGCCGCATCAAGTTTGGCGAGCTGCGTGAGGTCGATAGTGATCAGTGCGTTGAAGACAGTCGTCTTGACGTCATAATATTCTTCGGAATGGCGGCGCTTTGGTGCCTCGGGCTCGGCGCGCACAGGTGCCGCCGCTACGGCCGGGGCAGACTTTGCTTCAGTCTGTGCTGGAGGAGGCGCGGATGCTGAAGCAGCTGCCGCTGGCCGCTGCTGCAGCTGGCGGGGTGCTGCCCCGTCTCCGGAACGCTTGCCGAACATATGTCAGTCTCCTCAACGTTTGAATTTGAATTTCTCGAGCAGCGGCATGAGCGGCGATTTCTTCTCGACTTTGATTTCCTTGCGGTGGGCCAGGGTCATTGCGATCTCGCGGAACGACGCGACCGACTTGGCGTGCGGATTGAGTTCCTGAATCATCTGGCCGTTATTGGAGGCTTGGCCGAAGGTTTCGCTGTCGAAATCGATGACGGCCAGGGCCGTCAGGCCGATATTCTGCTCGAACTCCTTGACCGTAATTTCAGGCCGCTTGGGAACGTTCGCCATGTTGATGATGAGATGCGGCAGGGCATCGTTCTTGCGCGAGGTCTTGAGCAGATCAACCACGTTCTTGGCGTTGCGAAGATTGGCGAGGTCGGGTGCGCACGTCAGCACCACTTCATCGGCCTGAAGCAAGACGCGCTTGACCCATGACGACCAGAAGTGAGGCAGGTCAACGGCGACGTACGGTACGTTCTGGCGCACAACGTCGATAACCATGTCGCATGCGTCGGCCGAAATATCGTAGTCGCGATCGAGAACCACGGGAGCGGCGAAGATCGACAAGTGCTCCGAGCACTTGGTCAGCAAGCGGTCGAGCAAGACTTCGTCGAGGCGTTCCGGGCTTGCCAAGGCTTCGGCAATGCCCTGGATCGGGTCCTGATTGAAGTCGAGGCCGGTGGTGCCAAAGGCGAGGTCAAGATCGGAGATGATGACGTTCGACTGAAGTGCTTCCGACAGGACCCACGCTGCGTTGTGGCAGATGGTCGAGGATCCGACGCCGCCCTTGGCGCCAATGAAGGCGTAGACGTGGCCTACAGGATCGGTGGCCGGGTCGTTGTAAAGGTTGGAGATGCTCTCCATGATATTCACGGGCGTCAGCGGCGAGACGATGTATTCGCTGACGCCGCGCTTCAACAGCTCGCGATAGAGCAGCACGTCGTTGACGTGCCCAATGATGATGACCTTGGTGCCTGGGTCGCACGTTTCGGCAAGCTTATCGAGTTCGGCGATCATCTGGCCGCGCGGCAAGCTGCTTTCGACAATGATCAGGTTTGGCGTCGGGCTTTCCTGATAGTGCGCCACAGCGGCGTGGGCGCCGCCCATGTGCACACTGACGTGAGCCTTGCTCAAGCGGCGGTCCTCCGCCGCTGCTTGAACGGCGTTGGCCGCATTTGTGCCCTCGCAGAAGGCCTGGATTGAAATGCGCGGAATGGGCCGGGCATTGACGGCTTCATCACGGGCGCTTTCGTCGCTGCCATAGTCGGCGAACTGGTCAGCTAATAGCGCGGTAGCAGGACTTTTGGTCATGAAACGAAGACCTCACTTGGTATTTTGTGTATTAACTTTTTCGTCGGCTTTCTTTTCGGTGTTCGAGCTTTCGCCCTTCACGTACTTATCCATGACTGCATCGCGGCGTTCCGAGGAACGGTCGCCCTGCGTGCGCGGTCCCAGAAGGTCGGCAGGATTGGCTACCATGGCCGCTAAGTTTTTCTGTGTGGCGCAGCCCAAGTTGGGATGCGGCAGATTGTTGGGATTGTAGGCCAGGTTCTCGGGCCACTGACCGCACTCGGGGCCCTCCGCCACATAGCGCAGATAGGACACCTTGATCGGCGGCTCGTTGTCACCGCCTTCTTGATTGTAGGCTTCGACCTGTATGGACGCTTCCGGGAAGCCGCGGTCGCTTAACAGCGTGCGGATTTCATCGACGGAATGCATGGCGGCCACTTCATTGTCTGACCCGCTGGGAGCTGCAATGATGAGCTTGCTGTTGCCCGCGTCGCTGGCACGTGAACGGTCGGCGAATGCCAACAGCTGAGCGCGCTGCTGGGGGGCGAGGCCCGACGAGCCGCGTGGTACGCGCAAGCTCATGGTCTGGGGCTGTTGCGAAACAATAATGGGGTGGCGTTGAGCAGGATCGACCAGCGCCCAGCCGGCAACCTGCCCGCGGTTATCATCTGTCTTGCAGCCAGCCAGCGCCAGTGTCAGAGCGCAGGCAATCAGTAAAGTCCGGCCGGCGGGCCTGTCGGCCAACTGAGCGCGGGGAAGGGTGTTAAATTGCGACGTCATGGCCAGTTCCCTTGTGTCTCAGTTATTCAACGATGAAACCGTAGTCGCCCTTCAGATCGCCAACCGGCGCCGATGAGCCGCCGCCGTAGATCCGGTTGAGGTGACCCATGAAGTTGGCTTTCAGGTCGCTCGCTTCGCCCAGTCCATCGAGGGGGCGGGCGAGTTCCTGCCGTGCGACGGGCTTGACCAGAATCGGCGTGACCAAGACGACGAGTTCGGTTTCTTTCTTGATGAAGTCACGCGAGCGGAACAGCGTGCCGAGGATCGGCAGATCTTTCATGCCGGGCAGGCCATCGATGTTCTGGCGCACGTCGTCCGAAATCAGGCCGGCCATGGCCATCGTTCCGCCCGATGGCAGTTCGACAGTTGATTTGGCTTGACGCTTCTTGATGGCGGGGATCGTCAGGAAAGTTCCCAGGCTGACCGCGCCGTCGTTGGAAAGCTCCGATACTTCGGTTTCGATTTTCAGGCTGATGCGGCCTTCAGAAAGAACAGTCGGAGTAAAAGCAACGCCGATGCCGTATTCTTTGAAGGAGAGCGATATCTCGCCGTTACTCGACGATACGGGTATGGGGAATTCGCCGCCGGCGAGGAACTTCGCAGATTCCCCGGAAATGGCCGTAAGGTTCGGCTCGGCAAGTGTTTTGACGAGGCCGTCGCGTTCCAGGGCGCGGATGGCTTGCGTGACCGAATTGCCGCCAACATTCCAGTTGGTTGCGATGCCGCTGTTGCTTGACGGGAGGCTATCGCACAATGCGCCCATGGTCGAGCAGGTCGCGGCGGCAGCGGTTGCTGTTGCCGCTGAACCGATGAGGCTCGCAGCAGGCAGCGCGCCCAGACCCGCAGCCGACGTCAGTGGCAGTGCATTGTTCGTTAAGATGCCGGTCGTGAAGTTTCCAGAGTTAATTGCCGCGCCTAAGTTGATGCCGAACTGCTTCATCAATGAACGCTGAACTTCGGCGACGACTACGCGCAGGTTGACCTGCTCTTCGCCTTCAACGGCGAGCATATTGATGACTTTGAGATGCTCACGCTTTTCATCATCGGGCTTGGGCACGATGAAACGCGAGGCGATGTCGGAAGCTCTCGTCGCATCGATGGGGTTGCGCACCGAGCCGGTCAAAATGACCGTTTCATTCAAGATTTCGGATTTGACGTTGGCGCCAGGAATGAGCCTGTTGATCAGCGCATCGAGTGTGCCGGTGTCTTCATCGATGACGACTTCAAGAGTGAGGATCTGTTCGCCGTTCGAGTCGAAGAAGAAGGCATTCGACTGCCCGGTCTTCTTGCCGATCAGATGCACCCGGTTCGTCGTCTGAACCACGGCGTCCATGATTTCAGGTGCCGAGACCATGACATCGCGCAGATCGCGCGGCATCTCGATCATCATGGCCTTGTTGCGCCCGAGCGTAACTCTCTTGGTCAGCGGAAGTTCGCTGTCTTTGACCTGGAGAAGTGACTGATGCTGCCCCACGATTTCCTCGCGGGACGCCTTGGGTGAACCGGCTGCGGCCTGGGAGATCGGCGCAGCCGCCGTGACCGCTGCAATCGCGACCATCATGGCAACGCTTGCCAGGGACTTGCCCCTGGGCGCACTAGAATTCTTCTGCATTGGTCATAAGCCTTCCGGGCGAGGTACAAATGTGTGCAGTCAGTTCACGCCATACGCACGCGACTTGACGCCGTAACGCATCACTCGGACGGCATTGCTAGTTTTGGTCTTGTTGAAGTCTTCGATGGCAGAGGGGTTCATACCCTCGGCCTGCAGATCGGCAATTGAGCGCAGCGACAGGCTGATTTCACCCATCGAGTTGGCAAGGGCCAGCATCTCCGACTGCTTGGGCGTCAATTCCAGTGTCGCCGTGGCCGCGTTGGATTCTGCTGATTTTTTGCCTTCCTTGGTCTCGATCTGCTGGCCAAGGGCCAATACGCGGACATTGCTGAAGAGCGTGTCGGAGACGTGCTCTTCGCCACCTGTGCGGCCGCGCATACGGCGGATGAGAATGACGTCGACCCGGTCGTTGGGCATGATGAGACGGCCGACGGCGGTCTCTTCCTTGATCTTGGTCGAGATGGCGCGCATGCCAGCGGGCAGGATCGCGGCGAGGATGCCGCCCTGGCCAGCCTTGATCAATTTGGCCGAGGTGATGGGTTCGCCTGCCATGATTGGTGCGCGTGCAATAGATCCTGAAAATTGTGACATGGCACCGGGGCTGATCTTGTCGGTCACGAATCCGGGGCCAACGGCCGAGTCACTCGGCCATTCCTGCCAGCGGAACAGGTTCTCGGTCGCCACTTGGCCAAGACCGATATCGACGCGTGCCGTCAAAACCTGCGTTGCCTTGATGGTGTGTTCTTTTTCGACGATTACGGGCGGCTTGTTGACCATGCCCTGAACCATGACCACAGCGAGAATGCCGGCCACAGCGGCGATGGAAATCCCGATTAGCTGAGCCCGTTTCATGAGCAATGCATCCTTGAACAGGCCTCAACGGCCAATTGTGATTTGATCCAAAACGATCATTGCTGGAGAAACGTCAACGCGAGGTTAACTGGCGCGCTAAAATGAGAAACAAGGGGCGTGCGAGCGCCTTTGCCGGTAGCTTGGCAAGCGGTGTGCTGACGCGCGGTCTGAGATACGATCCGCCTTATTTTGCGGGCTAGTGGCGCTCAAAATTGGCAGGGCGGGATGTAACAGGTTGTTTGAATTGGCCCGCAGGTCCGGGCCGTGAATAAGGCATCACAGTACGTATACAGCCGGAAGGCCAAGGTTGGGGCGAAGTCCGCCAAAGGGGGCAAGTGATTCGCCGCGCTCAGTTCTACGGCCAAAACGGCAACGGTGCTCTTAAGGGTCAGCCCGAGAAGGTCGAAAACCAGATTGTCTGGGGGTAGATCCACAGGGCCGCGGCGGCGATAGCGACGCCATAGGGCATTGAACTGCCCGGCACATGCAGGCGAGCCGCCCAGCCGGGCAGACCAAGCGTGTTCGCGGGCAGCTTGCGATAGGCGAGCAAGGCGACGGCAAGGACACCGCCGAGAACGGAAATCAACAGGAAGTAGAGCATCAGATTGTCAGCGCCGACCCACACGGCCGATGCGGCCATCAATTTGGCATCACCCCCGCCCAGCAGACGGGCTGCGAACATGCCCATGCCGATCACCAGGATGACGGCCCCACACGCGATGTGCATCGCAAACTGTTCGAGTGTCAGGCCTGCGGCTGCGGAACACACGGCAAATGCGGCAAGCAGGGCCAGAGAAATACGGTTCGGAATGGTCATCGTAAACAGATCCATCGCCCCCGCAAAGGCCATGGCAGCGGGAAAGAGCAGCAGTAATGGATACTCAGACACGCGATGTACTCCGAAGCAGAATGACGTGAGACCGTTGACGCTTGGTGGGCGCTCGCCCCGTGCGGGACAGGTTGGAACCCTTGCCCCCGAACGCCCTGGACCGCTGCCGACTATGCCTAGATCAAACTAAGCGACCCTTAACGGAGCCTATACAATCCGGCTGGTGACCCGCTTGCGTTCAACGAACTCGACATCAAGCCACCGGAACTTTGAGCCGGCTGGCTTAGTTAGCCGAGGTCATGGTCGTGCCGGCGGTACCGAAGGTCGAGATAATCGCGTCCCGGAGGCCTTGCATGCTCAGGATAATGCTGGCGCCGATCAGGGCAGCGATCAGGCCATATTCGATGGCCGTGGCGCCGGATTCATCGTTGATGAAGCGGGCGATAACAGTCTGCATGAGTGGCTCCCGTTGATGTCATATAATATCCGGCTCAATTTATTGCGCTGGATATTTCTTGATTTATTCTAGGAGCAATTTTATGGGCTTGCCGTGAAAGACTGGTAAATTGCGTCCAGCTGTCCGCAATTACAGTTTTATCTGGTTTAAAAAGTATACACGCGATTGAATATATAAATTTTTGTTACTGCAGTCGCAATAGATAAAGCGAGTGTTTTCCGGTGATTGATGCAGCCCGGAAAGCCGCGGCTGGAAGCGCTCTAAGCCTGTGATGTCTCGGGCCGGATGATTGCAAATTTCTCAGCGAACCGTGACACGGCATCGAGCCCGCGCGAAAGTGCTGTGCTGGTCTGGTAGACATACATGGCAGCAAAGGCGATGGCCGCACCGGTGTAGATGTCGATGAGATAGTGCCCGCCAATGGCAATGGCCGATATGCATACAGTTGTGTTGAGAATAATTGACGGTATGAACAGGTAACGCAACCCGCGCGTCGACCAGGCCAGCAGGATGGCAAAGATGGCGTGGAAGGATGGCAGCGTCACCAGTCCATTGATGTGGGCCATGTCGACGGATCTCAGCGTTCCGGCGCGAAGGGCTCGGACATCTTCGAGGTGATAGATGCCGACCAGCGGATCGTTGGCAATTTTGAGGCTTGCCGGTGGGGCATGGAACGGAAAGGCGCCCAGGGCGGGCACGAACGCGGCGATGATCGAAACAACCAAAGCAGTTGCGGCAAACAGGAATAAGAACTCGCGCAGATGCGCAAAGCGCTTGGTCAAACTCAGGATGATGACGCCAACCGCCATCTGAGCCATGCAGCTATGATAGCTGTAGAGGAGAATTTTTCCCACCAGAGGATTGGCGCTGATCCAAGCGAAATGCGCCATCCAGTCAAACCCCATGGCTTGATCGATAGCGGCGAATTCAGTGTCTCTCAGAGGGAAGTTCAGCGACTGAAGCGGGTATACCAAGACGGCCAGCGGCGCTCCGATGAGAAACAGAAAGAGCAAGGCTTCCGACATTCCTACGATGATGGGATCGGGCCGGTAGCGAACATAATATCCAAAGACAACGGCAATCGCTATGACGGGCAGAAGCAGTTTTGCCAAGCTGCCCCAGACGAACTCAAAGCCGGTGCCAACCATCACAGCAATCGCAATGGCGCAGCAGAGGGGGAATAGGACCCAGGTTTCGCGTCCCAGGACTGAATTTTCACGAAGGGCGTTCGTCATGGGCTGGGTCCGGCTGCAAAGTTGGGGCGAGCTTATCTATCTGTATCGCAAAGCCAGTTAAAAGCGGGTTATGGGACCGGCTGCAGAGAGCTTCGCAGGGCCCGAACGGTCAACTAAAAAAGCTTTGTCCAGGCTGGACGGAACCTGATGCGTGGCCGGTCATGTGGAGCCGGCGCCATTTTGAAAATGATGATGCCAGAAAACACGAAATCCTCTGAGCTTTCACTCAGAGGACCCCGGGTAACATCGGTCATGCTGGCGGGAGCGGCTGTCTCGCGCGCTGCATGGAAGTGGAATTAGTTAGCAGCCGTCGTCATCGAGGTGCCGATGTTGCCGAAGGTCGTGGTGAGGGCGTCCTTGAGTGTGCCGAGCGAAGCGATAATGCCGACGCCGACGATGGCAGCGATCAGGCCGTATTCGATAGCCGTTGCGCCAGACTCATCCGAAACGAAACGAGCGAAAAGGTTCTGCATGACTGTAGTCTCCCAAT
>JBEBJD010000129.1:0-2960 GCA_040080075.1 Hyphomicrobium sp.
CGGTGACTGACCGCTGGCCCGTCGTCGCGCCGCTGAGCCGGTTGGCGCTTTGCACCCGACGTCGTCAGTCTGGGTCCGGGCGCGCGCCCTGCCCGGTCATTGCGCCATCGGCTTTCACTGGACGGCTTGGCGTCGCCAGGCTTTTTGGTGTTGCGAGCCCTTGGACCGTCCTTTCCGCGCCCAAACTCAGCGGCGGGACTAAATTCAGCGGAGGGCCTAAATTCAGCAGAGGGACTGGCATCGATGGGCCGCTTGGCGTCCTTGCGAGGATCACCCCCGCGGGCCGGACGTCCGTCGCGCGCGGCACCCCGCGATTTACCGGCGCCACCACTGGCACTGCGAAATGGTCGTTGACCGGGCTTACGGGGTGGGCGCATGAAATCCTTGGAAATTCTTTGCCCGGCGTAACCGGGCCTGAACACGAATAGATCTGGGAACCTCTTATGACACCGCTGGAGCGGCCGGGCCACATGGACTTGGCCTTAGCCGAGGCACACAAGGCCGCAGAGCGTGGAGAAGTGCCCGTTGGGGCCGCCATCGTCGCTTCCGATGGCCGCGTGGTGGCAGTAGCTGGCAATCGTACACGCGAACTCAACGATCCCAGCGCGCATGCGGAAATGCTTGCCATCCGGGCCGCCTGCGCGGTTCTGGGCTCGGAAAGGCTCACCGGGCATGACCTCTACGTGACGCTGGAGCCGTGCCCGATGTGCGCTGGCGTTATTTCCAACGCCCGTATCCGGCGGCTCTATTATGCGGCGGCCGATCCCAAGAGCGGGGGCGTCGATCACGGACCGCGCGTGTTTTCACATGCGACCTGTCACCATGTTCCCGACGTTTACCCGGGCCTTGGTGAAGCTGCGGCGGGTGCACTGTTAAAATTGTTCTTTGCGGATCGCCGTTAAAGCCACGCCAAAATCAGGTTCTTTCCTCACCCATTCGACTTGGAGGGACTGCGCTTGAAGCGCTTAAGCAAAGCCGACCTCACCTTGCCTTTTGCGCGTGGCTCATCTTCGCTGGAACTCATGGCCATTAGACGCACCGCAGGGCTCGATACTTCAACACGCCGGGAGACATGCGCATCGTCATGGCTGTCAACGGCAATTAGGGTCTGCGAGTCCAGAACGCGGCCAAGCTGTACTTTCAGGCGCTCCTTGGCTGGCGCCGCGGCCGCCAGGATTTCTTTTATCTTGAACACATCGAAAATCTGGAAGTGGCTGGTGCCAGCGTCGATATAAATATCGGGCTGTGAGGTTTTCAGTTTTTCGCGGATGATCGAACGCTCGAAGATAAATGCACTCCCCATCAGTGCTTCGGTGACCGATGGGTGAGACCGGTGCGCCCTTGGCACCGGCGCTCCAGAAACGTCGATGGCGACAGTGATACCGGCATCATTCATCACCAGATCGTACGGCAATGGATTGGTGAGACCGCCATCGAGCAGCACGCGGTCGCCGAGTATAACCGGCTCAAAGATGGCAGGAAGGCACATGCTCGCCGACACTGCTTGACGCACTGAACCTGCGCTCAGGACAAGCGTTTCCAAGCCATAAAAATCCGTGGCCGTGATCTTCAATGGAATAGTGAGTTGGGAAAAGTCGCGCACGACGCGTGACGGCAAAATGATATCGAGAAGGGTATCGGGGGCCAGCAACGCGGCAGGCGCGTTGAAAAAACGGCGCACGCTGGGTAGTCCCCGGGCACGCGCGGCAAACAACTCGCGCACAAGATCAAAGCGGACGGTTAGAACTTCTTCGGCGTGGGCGCGAATTTCCTTGGCCGAAAGTCCCGACGCGTAGGCTGCGCCGAAAATTGCGCCGATCGACGTCCCGGCAATAACACTTGGTTTAAGGCCAAGTTCGTCGAAGGCTTCGAGCATGGCGATGTGGGCCAGTCCACGCGCGCCACCCCCACCAAGGGCCAACCCTATCGTGGGTCCGCTCAATGCGGCCGTGGGCTGAACAAGGCCGGTGACAGTAGGAACGATGTCTTTCATAACGGACTTTCTACCACTTTGCAGGGCGCGGGCGCACAGTGTCCAACCCAATTGCAGCAATTTGGCTAACGATTGTCAGCAATTCGTCGGGACCTAATTTACAGGGGAACAATATCGCCTGCGAGAGGGTTCGGTCAGGCATTGACAACCAAGCGAAAAAGGCCCCGGGGGGAGTGCCCGGGGCCCATTCGAGGGGGTATCAGAAATCAACGGGGGAATTTGTGCGTTTGGCCTCCTTTCGCAAGTGGGTTCAGTTGAACTCGATATGCAAATCGTTACCAGACGGGTTCTTGCGCTGCGGATTTCAGTAGCAGGTCTGGCGCAGGGTCCAGCTGACGATCCGGCAGTTATTGCCGTTGGCATCGCACACGCGGTTGGGCAACTTGATGTAATCGCAGTAGTAGTCGCCCTGGCGGCCCGAGAAACCATTCATCGGCTTCTTGAAGGTATAATCCTGGACGAAGTGTTCTTTGCCACGCCCGCCCGCTGCAGCGGTCTGCGCCATTGAAAGCGGAACGAGGACAGCGGCCAATGCCAGGGTGAAGTTGCGGGCCAGGGTGATGTTGCGGATTGTGCGGTTCATCGTGATCTCCATCATGTCTGGCCGTGTTGGCCGTTGCTTCTGATGGAGATCACTATATGGGCCGTCCTGCCGCCCCGCTGTTCCCGCTGGAACACCTAAAAACTATTCAGAAATTTAGCGCCCTTGGAGCCTTAACGAAGGGCGCCTCCCTAATACGTCAACACCTTGGCGCCGCCTTCCATGACGGCCTCTATGAGATAGGCCCCACCGACAATGCGGTCGCATTCGGGGATCAAGTCGGACTTGTGAAAATCGAACAGATCCAGCGTTGGCGAGCAACAGATGAATTTCACCCCCGCGCCATGGGCTTCTTTAATGATGTCGTAGATCGTTTGCGTATCGCCGGGTTTCAGCCGAAGGCCCTCGGCAACGCCCTTCTTTAAC
>JBEBJD010000015.1:0-2948 GCA_040080075.1 Hyphomicrobium sp.
CTGCTTGGCAGCGGCCAGCGCGACATCATTGCGGATTTCGTTCAGGGCCAGGACAAGATCGACCTGAACTTCATCGATGCGCGCACCAATCTCGCGGGCAATCAGGAATTCAGCTTCATCGGCACCTTCAATTTCGGGGGCGATGGTGAGTCGAGTCCCGAGGTGCGATTTTTCCAGGACGTCGCGAACCAGAACACCATCGTTCACGTCGATCGCGCAGGCGATGGAAACTTGATAGCCGACTTCGAGATCCAATTAAGCGGCCTCTTCAACCTCAACGCCTCCGACTTCAACCTTTGACACGGCGCCGATCGGTAAAGAGCACCCCCATGGCACTCATCAAAGGCACGCCAAAGAAGAATTAACTTCCGGGCACCTACGGCAATGACACTATCCTCGGTCTCGCGGGCGACGACACGCTTTTGGGCAAGTCTTTAGGGATAAAAACACTGGAAAGTCGCAGTCCTTTTAAGCCGCGCTTGACTTGGGTTCGGCGAACACGTATCCCACGCCCGTGACCGCGGCGGCCCATCACAGCTGCCTGCGACGTATTGGATTGCGGGAGTAGCTCAGTTGGTTAGAGCGCCGCCCTGTCACGGCGGAGGCCGCGGGTTCAAGTCCCGTCTCTCGCGCCAATCCAGTTTTTACCTCACACCGCTGATCCTCGCTACCGCTCAGGCGGCTCCGGCCATGCCGGAGGCGCGCCAATATTGAGGGCGGTGCTCGCGCCGGGCGGCCGTCCAAGCGGCGCCTGAGGCCTCTGCGGGCCAGGTAATTGACCTAAATTCCGTCAATCTAAGCGCCTCTCATGCCCTCCCACAGGTGTCATCCTCGGCCTCGGCTTTGTGCCGAGGACCCATTGTGCCGCCTGGCTCCACTTGGTGTGCTGTGCCCTCCATTTCCGGTTGCTCCAACCGTTGAGAAGATGGGGCCTCGGCAGTCATGCCGAAGACGTGCTTCGCACTTGGCCCGAGGATGACACCAATGGCGTGGCATGACCTAGCGTGGCACGACCTAGTTGCACCCGCCGCCTGGGCCTGCGATATGTGTGGCAACTTCGAGGTGATTTGATCTCGCGGGTGGCGTGAACTTGCCAAGGCCTGTAAGAGGTCGTTTCAGTCTAACCCAAGCGAACTTAAGGTTGCCGCATGGATCAGCTTCTTACTCAATATCTGCCCCTGGCGGTGTTCATTGCCGTGTCGCTGGGTTTTATGGGTGTCTTGATGCTGGCGCCGTTCCTGGTGGCTGTGCGCAACCCGGATCCGGAAAAAGTCTCTGCCTATGAATGCGGGTTCAACGCCTTCGACGACGCCCGCATGAAATTTGACGTGCGCTTTTATCTGGTGTCGATCCTGTTCATTATTTTCGATCTCGAAATCGCGTTCCTGTTTCCGTGGGCTATCGCATTTAAGAAAATTGGCGCCTTCGGGTTCTGGTCGATGATGGTGTTTCTGGCAGTTCTTACCATCGGATTCATCTATGAGTGGAAAAAGGGTGCGCTCGAATGGGATTGATCCTTCCGCCAGAGTTCATGTTCGACCGGGCCAAGGAAAGCGGCAGCGTTATCGAGCGCAGTGCGGCGCGCAATGCCGTTCTGGCGCGCGATCCGTTCCTAGCCAATGTCAACAATGAGCTGGCCGACAAAGGCTTCCTCGTCACGACGACAGACGATCTCATCAACTGGGCGCGTACCGGCTCGCTGATGTGGATGACGTTCGGTCTTGCGTGCTGCGCCGTCGAAATGATGCAGGCATCGATGCCGCGCTATGATCTCGAACGCTTCGGCTTTGCGCCGCGCGCAAGCCCACGCCAGTCGGATGTGATGATCGTGGCGGGTACGCTGACCAACAAAATGGCGCCAGCCTTGCGCAAGGTCTACGACCAGATGCCGGAGCCGCGTTATGTGATCTCAATGGGGTCATGCGCCAACGGCGGCGGCTATTACCACTATTCGTATGCCGTGGTGCGCGGTTGCGACCGTATCGTGCCGGTCGACATTTATGTGCCCGGCTGCCCGCCGACTGCAGAAGCATTGCTCTATGGTGTGCTGCTCTTGCAGCGGAAGATCAGGCGGACTGGTACGATTGAAAGGTGAGGGACAAGCAATTTGAATGGGACGATGATAAAGCCCGTTTCAACCTTGAAAAGCACAAGATCGATTTTGAAGATGCCAAGCGTGTATTTGACGATCCGGGTTTCTTGGATAATCTCGATGAGACGATGGACTACGGCGAGGAACGCTTTCGGGCTATTGGCATGGTCGATGGCAGGTTGATTGCGGTATTCTACACACCAAGGACAACGCGCATCCGAATCATAACCGCTCGCAAAGCGACTTCGAAGGAACATCGCGACTATGCCCGACAAGACCCGCCGAGATAAGCAAGAGAGCTTGCCCAAAGGAAAGTCTAACTGGGCAGCTCTCGACTCTATGACCGATGATGAGGCGGAGGCCGCTGCGCGAGCCGATCCGGACGCACCGCCACCTGCCGAAAATCAGGATCTGCATCGCGCCGCGTTAGCAAAGCGTATCCGCCTCAAGTTGGGACTGAGCGAGAAGCAATTCGCAGAGCGGTACCACATTCCACTCATAACGCTTTCGGCTTGGGAGCGTCACAAATCAGTACCCGACGCCGTTGCCACAGCCTTTCTCCATGCTATAGCCGCTGACCCTGAAGGCTTGGCAAAGGCGCTGGCGCGGTCGAGTGGCAAACCGGAGGCCGCAGAGTAAATCATGTCAACCGTGCAGCATGACCCCCTCGGAACCCTCGGTTCTCACATCTCACGTAAGATGCATGATAAACACGGTGCGGCGCATATTCAGCGCGGCGAGCTCACGTTGACCATCGAGGCGGGAAAAATCGTCGAAACGCTGACCTTTCTGCGCGACGATCCCAAATGCCAGTTCGAAATTCTGATCGACATTTGCGGCGTTGATTTCCCCGCGC
>JBEBJD010000146.1:0-13323 GCA_040080075.1 Hyphomicrobium sp.
GTATCGAACGTTTCACAGTGAACCGTTCACCCCACGTCGACAAGAAGAGCCGCGAGCAGTTCGAAATGCGCACACACAAGCGTCTTTTGGACATCGTGGATCCCACACCCCAGACGGTTGATGCTTTGATGAAGCTCGACTTGGCTGCCGGTGTCGACGTCGAGATTAAGCTCTAGAAGTTTGCGGGTCCTCTGCGGCGGCTTAAGTTAGCCTGGCGCGCACGACCCTTTGAAAGGAAGGAATGCTCGAATGCGTTCCGGAGTGATTGCACAGAAGGTGGGCATGACCCGCATCTTCACCGACGCCGGGGAACACATCCCGGTGACGGTTTTGAAGATGGAAAAGTTGCAGGTTCTGTCCCACCGCACAGAAGAAAAGAACGGCTACACGGCCATTCAGGTCGGCGTGGGCACCCGCAAGCCGTCGCGCTTGCGCAAGTCCGAGCGCGGCACATTTGCGGTCGCTGAAGTCGAGCCCAAGCGCAAGCTGGCTGAATTCCGCGTGTCGCCAGCAAACCTGATCGAACAGGGCGCCGAAATTACGGCCGACCATTTCGTTCCGGGCCAGTTCGTTGACGTCACGGGCACCAGTCAGGGTAAGGGTTTCCAGGGCGCCATGAAGCGCTGGAATTTCGGAGGCTTGCGCGCAACGCACGGCGTGTCCGTCACCCACCGTGCACTCGGCTCCACTGGTCAGCGCCAGGACCCCGGCAAGGTGTTCAAGGGCAAGAAAATGGCCGGCCATATGGGCGACGAGCGCATTACAACCCAGAACCTCGTTGTTGTGCGCACCGACGTTGAACGCGGTCTGCTCATGATCCGTGGTGCAGTGCCCGGTTCGAAGGGTGGCTGGGTGATTGTGCGCGATGCCGTCAAGAAGGCTGCTCACAAAGATGCCCCCAAGCCAGGCGCATTCAAGCCTAAAGCTGACAAGAAGGAGCAAGCGTGATGAAGGCTAATGTCACCACGCTCGATGCGAAGGCCGCCGGTTCGGTTGAACTGAGCGACGCCATCTTCGGCCTTGAGCCGCGCACCGATATTATCCACCGCATGGTCCGCTATCAGCTGTTGAAGCGCATGGCAGGCACGCACCACGCCCAAGACCGTTCTGAAGTGACAGTCACGGGCAAGAAGTTCGTCAAGCAGAAGGGTTCTGGCGGCGCCCGTCACGGTGACCGTTCGGTTCCGCAGTTCCGCGGCGGCGGTAAGGCGCACGGGCCTAAGCCTCGCAGCCATGCCATCGAGCTGCCCAAGAAAGTGCGCGCGCTGGCTCTGCGTCATGCCCTTTCGGCAAAGGCCAAGGCCGGCGAGATCGTTGTCATCGACACTGCTACTTCGAACGGCAAGACGTCGGCGCTGTTGCAGCAGTTTGCCAAGCTCGAGTTCACGAACTGCCTGATCATCGGCGGCGCTGAGATCGAGGCCAACTTCTCGCGTGCGGCCCGCAACATTCCGCACATTGACGTGCTGCCCGTGCAGGGCATCAATGTCTACGATATTCTGCGCCGCAAGAAGCTGGTGCTGACCAAGGATGCGGTCGAGGCCTTGGAGGCGAGGTTCAAGTCATGAAACTCAAAGCATACGACGTGATCCTGTCGCCGGTGATCACCGAAAAATCGACGCTCGTTTCGGAAGCCAATCAGGTCATCTTCAAGGTGGCACCAAAGGCAACCAAGACGGATATCAAGGCAGCTGTTGAATTTCTCTTCAACGTCAAAGTGAAGGCCGTCAACACGCTGAACCGCCAGGGCAAGCGCAAGGTGTTCAAGGGCATCCGCGCTGTTCAAAGCGATTCAAAAAGGGCAATCGTAACGCTGGAATCCGGGCATTCCATCGACGTTACGACCGGCCTGTAAGGAGACGGGTAAAATGGCTTTAAAAACATTCCGTCCGACTTCGCCGAGCATGCGCCATCTGGTGATTGTCGACCGTTCGAACCTTTGGAAGGGTTCGCCGGTCAAGATGCTGGTCGAGGGCAAGCAGAAGACGGGTGGCCGCAACGTTCACGGCCGCATCACCACGCGCCACATCGGCGGCGGGCACAAGCAGTCGTACCGCATGGTCGACTTTAAGCGCCGCAAGTTCGATATGCCGGGCGTGGTCGAGCGTCTGGAATACGATCCTAATCGCACGGCATTTATCGCCCTCGTTAAATATTCCGACGGGCACCTGGCTTACATTCTCGCCCCACAACGCCTCGCCGTTGGCGATAGCGTCGTCTCTGGATTGAAGGTCGACGTCAAGCCCGGCAACGCCATGCCACTGGCGGCGATGCCGATTGGAACGATCGTTCACAACGTCGAGCTGAAGCCCGGCCGTGGTGGCCAGATGGCGCGTTCGGCTGGTGCCTTCGTGCAGCTCGTCGGCCGCGACGGCGGCTGGGCTGTCATTAAGCTCAGCTCGGGTGAGACGCGCAAGGTTCGTTCAGATTGCATGGCGTCGGTTGGCGCTGTGTCTAATCCCGATCACGCCAACGAGGTGGTGGGCAAAGCCGGCCGTACGCGCTGGAAGGGCAACCGCCCGACCGTGCGCTCGATCGCCATGAACCCGATCGACCACCCCAACGGCGGACGTACAAAGGGTGGCAAGCACTGGGCAACGCCCTGGGGCAAGCCGACCAAGGGTTACAAAACGCGCAAGAACAAGACCACGGACAAGTACATCGTCCGTAGCCGTTCTGCGAAGAAGTCTTAATACGAGGCCTAAGGAGACATCTCTTGACACGCTCTGTTTGGAAAGGCCCGTTCGTCGACGGCTTCATCTTGAAGAAGGCGGAGAAGGTGCGTGCATCGGGCCGCAACGAGATCATCAAGACCTGGAGCCGCAGAACAACCATTCTGCCCCAGTTCGTCGGGCTGACATTCGGTGTGCACAATGGTCACAAGCACGTTCCCGTCAATGTCACGGAAGACATGATCGGCCACAAGCTCGGCGAGTTCTCGCCGACGCGTTCGTTCCCCGGACACGGTGGCGATAAGAAAGCGGTGAGGAAGTAATGGGCAAGCCAACCCGGGAAAGAAGCCTCTCCGATAAAGAGGCGCAGGCCATTACGCGCAATCTGAGGATCTCGCCTCAGAAGCTCAATCTGGTTGCCATGATGATCCGTGGTAAAAAGGTTGATCAGGCGCTGGCTGATTTGGAGTTTTCGCGCAAGCGGATCGCTGTCGACGTGCGCAAGTGCGTGATGAGCGCTGTTGCCAATGCCGAAAACAATCATGGTCTCGACGTCAACCAGCTTGTCGTCAAGGAAGCATGGGTCGGCAAGAACATCGTCATGAAGCGCTTTGCAGCGCGCGGCCGCGGCCGTGGCTCGGCGATCTTTAAGCCGTTTTCAGAAATCACGGTTGTGGTGCGCGAGACCGAGCCAGTCGTGAAGGAAAAGCCCAAGTCCAAGACTGCTGGTGCGAAAACGACTGGGGCAAAGGCTAAGCCTGCTAAGGCCGCTAGCGCCAAGAAGGAAGCCGAATAATGGGTCACAAAGTCAATCCAATCAGCCTGCGGCTGGGGATCAACCGCACCTGGAACAGCCGCTGGTTCGCCGCGCGCCAGGAATACGGCAAGCTCCTGCACGAAGATCTGGCCATCCGCGACCACGTCATGCAGCACCAGCGCACGGCAGGCGTCTCCAAGGTGGTCGTCGAGCGTCCGCACAAGAAGTGCCGGGTCACGGTCCACTCGGCCCGCCCCGGCGTGCTGATCGGCAAAAAGGGCGCCGATATTGAAAAGCTGCGCAGCGAGCTCGCGCGGCTGACGACTTCGGAAGTGCACTTGAACATTCTCGAAATCCGCAAACCGGATCTCGATTCGACGCTTGTGGCCGAGAATATCGCCCAGCAGCTTGAGAAGCGCGTTGCATTCCGCCGTGCCATGAAGCGTGCCGTGCAGTCCGCACTGCGCGGTGGTGCTGTCGGTATCCGTATTAACGTCGCTGGCCGTTTGGGTGGCGCGGAAATTGCCCGTACCGAATGGTACCGCGAAGGCCGCGTGCCGCTGCACACGCTGCGCGCCGACATCGACTTCGGGTACGGCCTGGCCAAGACTGCCTATGGCATCATCGGCATCAAGGTCTGGATCTATAAGGGCGAGATCATGGAGCATGATCCGATGGCTTCCGAGCGCAAATCGCTCGAAGGTTCGGATGCTCCCGGCGGCGGACGTCCGCCACGCCGTGACAACGACGATCGTCAAGATCGCGGCAATCGCCGTGGCGGCCGCAATGATCGCGGACGTGGCGGCGAAGCGGCCGACAAGGCTTGAGGGGTTGATATAAAACTATGTTGCAGCCAAAACGCACAAAGTTCCGCAAGCAATTCAAAGGCCGCATCCATGGCAATGCTAAGGGTGGCACCACGCTGAATTTCGGCGAGGTCGGTTTGAAGGCGGTTGCGCCAGAGCGCATTACGGCACGTCAGATCGAAGCGGCGCGCCGCGCGATCGCGCGTCATACCAAGCGCCAAGGTCGCATCTGGCTGCGGATCTATCCGGATGTTCCGGTTACGAAAAAGCCCGCCGAAGTCCGCATGGGCTCGGGTAAGGGCGGTATTGAGCTGTGGGTGGCGCGCGTTAAGCCGGGCCGCATCATTTTCGAGGTAGGTGGGGTTAACCCGCAGGTCGCCAAAGAGGCGCTCATGCTGGGTGCTGCCAAGTTGCCGATTAAAACACGTGTTGTGACGCGCATCGGTTAAGTGAGACCGGTAGCCCGCCCGACGCCAGACGATAAGTGAGGACTGAAGATGACAACAGCGGAGTTCAAGGGAATGACGCTTGATCAGCTGGATGACCAGCTGGCGAAGCTGAAGAAGGAGCAGTTCAATCTGCGCTTTCAGCGGGCTTCGGGTCAGCTCGAAAATACCTCGCGTGTGCGCCAGGTCCGGCGTGACATTGCGCGGGTCAAGACAATTGCCCGGTCAAAGCAGACCGGAACGCCCAAGGCGGGCGCCAAGAAGGGCGCCGTTTAGGGCGATTGAGGAGAGAACGAGATGCCGAAGCGGATCCTGCAGGGTACGGTCGTATCCGACAAGAACGACAAGACGATCGTGGTCGAGGTGGAGCGCCGCTACACCCATCCGCTGCTGAAGAAAACCGTGCGCCGTACCAAGAAGTACCACGCGCACGATGAAGCCAACGTCTTCAAGACAGGTGAGCTGGTCTCCATTCAAGAGAGCCCGCCCATTTCGAAGAAGAAGCGTTGGGTGGCTTTGCCGCGCGCTTGAGACTGGGCGGAGCAGGCCCTGCAAGGGCTTGGCTGCGAAACAGTGACCGGTGTGTGACTAGAGACGATGTGCCGTGACTTAGCGGCCAGATGAGAAAAGGACTGCCGCGATGATCCAGATGGAGACAAATCTCGACGTCGCCGACAATTCAGGCGCACGCCGCGTCCAGTGCATCAAGGTGCTGGGCGGGTCGAAGCGCCGGTATGCAACGGTCGGTGATACGATCGTCGTGTCGGTGAAGGAGGCTATCCCCAAGGGCCGAGTCAAGAAGGGCCAGGTCATGAAGGCCGTGATCGTGCGCACTGCCAAGGGCATTCGCCGCCCCGACGGTTCGTTGATCCGCTTTGACCGCAATGCAGCTGTGCTAGTCAACGCGCAGGGCGACCCGGTCGGCACGCGTATTTTCGGACCCGTGACTCGCGAACTCAGAGCCAAAAACCATATGAAAATTGTCAGCCTTGCGCCGGAGGTGCTGTAATGGCCTCGCTCAAGATCAAGAAGGGTGACCATGTCATCGTGCTCACAGGCCGCGACAGCGGCAAGCACGGCGAAGTGATCGAAGTGCGCCCCAAGGAAAATCGCGCCGTCGTCCGCGGAGTCAACATGGTGCGCAAGCATCAGCGTCAGACCGCAAAGGCCGAAGGCGGCATCATTTCCAAGGAAGCAGCCATCCACTTGTCGAACCTCGCCTTGGAAGACCCCAAGGACGGCAAGCCGACCCGCGTCGGTTTCAAGGTTCTCGATGACGGTAAGAAGGTTCGTATCGCCAAGCGTTCTGGCGAAATCATTCCGGAGAAGAACTAAGCCATGGCCGATAACAAGTCAGCAAAGGGCTCAAAGCCCGCAGACGGTCAGGCCAAGTCTGGGGCCAAGCCGCAGATGGGTGGCGGTAAGATCGCCAAGGATCCCAAAAAGGCCAAATCCGCCGCCTCATCGGGCCCGCGCGAGATCAAGCCGCGTCCGGCCGATTATAAGCCGCGCATGAAGTCACATTACGAGAAGGTCGTGCGCGACGCTCTGGTAGCAAAGTTCGGCTACAAGAACGTGATGCAGATTCCCCGCCTTGAGAAAATCGTTCTTAACATGGGCGTGGGCGAAGCGACGGCCGACCGCAAGAAGGTCGATAACGCTGCCGCCGATCTGGCACTTATTGCCGGCCAGAAGCCAGTGATGACAAGGTCGACCAAGTCGATCGCCTCGTTCAAGGTGCGTGAAGGCATGACGCTCGGCACCAAGGTGACGCTGCGCGGCGACCGCATGTACGAATTCCTCGACCGGTTCGTCACCATAGCGCTGCCGCGCGTGAAGGACTTCCGCGGTCTGAACCCCAAGAGCTTCGATGGGCGTGGCAACTATGCTTGCGGCCTGAAAGAGCACATTATTTTCCCCGAAATCGACTACGATAACGTAGACGAAGTTCTGGGCATGGACGTGATCGTGTGCACGTCCGCAACCACCGATGATGAAGCCCGCGAATTGCTTCGTGGTTTCAATTTCCCCTTCCGCAGCTAGAGGACCTCGGGACTTGACGATCGAGTTACCGAAAGGCCTTTGGAGATAAGACATGGCAAAGACCAGTTCCGTCGAAAAGAACAACCACCGCCGCAAGCTCGTCGAGCAGCATGCCGCCAAGCGCAAGCGCTTGAAGGATTTAGCTAACGACGAGAAGCGTCCGGCCGAAGAGCGTTTCGCTGCACGTCTCAAGCTTTCGGAGATGCCGCGCAATGGCTCGAAGGTGCGCATTCGCAACCGGTGCGAAATGACGGGCCGTGCACGTGGTTACTATCGCAAGCTCAAGCTTTGCCGCAACCAGCTGCGTGAGCTGTCGAGCCAGGGTCTTGTGCCCGGCATGGTCAAGTCGAGCTGGTAAGGGGCAAGAAAAATGGCAATGAACGATCCCCTGGGCGATATGCTCACACGCATCCGCAACGCGCAGATGCGGCGCCGTCCGAAGGTTTCGACACCAGCATCCAAGCTGCGCGCAAGCGTGCTCGATGCGTTGGCTGAAGAAGGCTTCATACGCGGCTACGCCCGCATTGAACAAAAAGGCGGCGTGCCTGAGTTTGAGATCGAACTCAAGTACTTTAACGGCCAGCCGGCCATCAAGGAAATCACGCGTGTGTCGAAGCCCGGCCGCCGTGTTTACTCGCCGGTCAAGGATATCAAGAGCGTTGCCAACGGTCTCGGCGTCGCCATTCTGTCCACACCCAAAGGTGTGATGTCGGATGTGCGCGCAAAGGAAGAGAACGTCGGCGGCGAAGTTATCTGCAACGTATTCTAAGGGAGAAGGCCTGGTTTTACCGCCGGGCCTCACAAGGCAAGACGCCATGTCACGAATTGGAAAAAAACCGGTTCCCGTTCCCGCCGCCGTTACGGCTGCAGTTTCGGGTAACACCATCAAGGTCAAGGGACCCAAGGGCGAGCTTTCGTTCACGGCGCCCGAAGACCTCAAAGTTGAGAAGACCGCCGGCGGCATCGAAATTACGCTGCGCGAAGACACCAAAAAGGCGCGGGCCATGTGGGGCATGTCGCGCACCATGGTCGCCAACCTGATCAAGGGTGTGACGGACGGCTACTCGCAGGTCCTCGAAATTCATGGTGTCGGCTTCAAGGCCTCCATGAAGGGCAAAGATCAACTGACGCTCAGCGTTGGCTACAGCCATGATGTCGTATTGGCGGTCCCGGCCGGCGTTGAAGTCAAGGTTGGTGGTGCCAAGCAGGAAATTGTAACGGTAACGGGTACGGATCGTCAGGCCGTCGGCCAGATGGCCGCCGAGATCCGCGCTTCGCGCAAGCCAGAGCCCTACCAGGGCAAGGGCGTGCGCTACCAGGGCGAATACATCTTCCGCAAGGAAGGCAAGAAGAAGTAAGGATCGCAGCCATGAGCACACACAACAAATTGGTCAAGAGGCGCCGCGCGCGAGTGCGCCGGACTCTGAAGGCTCGTTCCGAGGGACGTATGCGCCTGTCGGTGCACCGGTCGGGCAAGCATATCTATGCGCAAGTCATCGACGATACGGCTGGCAAGACAGTTGCGAGCGCATCGTCGCTTGAAAAGGATATGCGTACCTCGCTGAAGACAGGGGCAGACAAGAATGCTGCCGTTGCCGTCGGCAAGCTCGTAGCACAGCGCGCGGTCAAGGCGGGCGTCAAGGACGTCGTGTTCGACCGCGGCGGCTTCATTTTTCATGGGCGCGTCAAAGCGCTTGCCGATGCGGCTCGCGAAGGCGGCCTTAAGTTCTAATGAGAGAAGGGTTTTAGACCGTGGCACGCACACCCCAAAAAGAGCGCGGACGCGATCGCGAGCGCGATAAGGTCGAGAGCGAGTTTTCCGACAAGCTCGTGCACATCAACCGCGTTGCGAAGGTCGTGAAGGGCGGCAAGCGTTTCGGCTTTGCAGCTCTCGTCATCGTCGGCGATCTGAAGGGCCGCGTCGGCTTCGGTCATGGCAAGGCACGCGAAGTGCCCGAAGCCATCCGCAAGGCAACCGAGGCTGCCCGCCGCAATCTCCTGCGCGTTCCGCTTCGCGATGCCCGCACTTTGCATCACGATAGCGAAGGCCGCCACGGCGCCGGCAAGGTTGTGCTGCGCTCGGCCCCACCCGGCACCGGCATCATTGCCGGCGGTTCGATGCGCGCCGTGTTTGAAATGCTCGGCGTTCACGACGTGGTTGCCAAGTCGCTTGGCTCCAAGAACGCATACAACGTGGTTCGCGCCACATTCGACGCCCTGAAGGTTCAGGAAAGTCCCCGTCTCGTTGCGGCCCGCCGCAACAAGAAGGTGGCCGATATCGTATCGCGGCGCCGCGATGGCTCTGGCACGGGTGCCGAAGCCGGCTCCGACGCGTAACAGACAATTCGATTTGAAGGTGACGTGATATGGCCGCGAAAAAAACAGTGACGGTGGAGCAGTATGCCAGCGCCAACCGCCGCCCCCAGATCCAGACGGAGACGTTGATAGGCCTCGGCCTCAACAAGCTTCATCGCAAGCGTACGCTGGAAGATACGCCGGCCGTGCGCGGGATGATCAACCGGATCGCCCACCTCGTTCGCGTGGTTGACAGCAAGGGTTGAAGTGCCGGGCAATCCTGGCCATATCGAACACGTATTTAATTGTGCCCCTTTCAGGTGGGGTGCGCCAAGGAGAACGGGTCCCATGCGGCTCAACGACATTCAAGACAACCCCGGCTCCCGCAAGCGCCGCGTGCGTATCGGACGCGGTATCGGTTCGGGCATGGGCAAACAGGGCGGCCGCGGCGGCAAGGGCCAGACGGCGCGCTCAGGCGTTGCCATTGGCGGCTTTGAAGGCGGCCAGATGCCATTGCATCGCCGGCTGCCCAAGCGCGGCTTCAATAAATGGCGTCCAGAGCACTTCAATGAAATCAACACCGGCGGGCTGCAGAAGGCCGTCGATGAAGGCAAGCTGAAGGCCGGCCAGACGGTCGACGTGGCAGTACTCGTTAGTGCTGGCATCTTGCGCCGCCCCAAGGACGGTTTGCGGGTGCTGGGCCACGGCGAACTCAAGACGAAGCTGGCTCTGACCGTCAATCACGCTTCGGCTTCGGCCAAGTCTGCGATTGAAAAAGCAGGCGGGTCAATCAAGCTGATCGTCAAGAAGGTCTTGCCGGCGGACGTCGCCAAGGCCAAAAAGACGGCGGCCAAGAAAGCCGGCAAGAAAGACGGATCGGCGGGTAAGAAACCGGCTAAGGAAGCGACGGCGGAATAGCTTAGGGGTGCACGCAGGCTGTGCCCATATTGGCTAGCCGCTTCTGCCTCGGGTTGGAGCACGTTTGAGGCCCATTGTTGGGGCACGTGGGATCCAAATCCGTATTAACGGCGGACGCCGCCGCAGTCGTTGAAGGTTTAATCGAAGCGTGTGCTGGCTGGTCCGGCCCGCCCGGAGACACTGAAAATGGTATCCGCTGCCGAGCAGCTTGCTTCCAATGTCAACTTTGGTGCGTTTGCCAAAGCTGAAGAATTGAAAAAGCGCATCTGGTTTACGCTGGGTGCCTTGCTGGTCTATCGATTTGGCACGTTCATTCCACTGCCGGGTATCGATTCGGCCGCGTTCGCGGCGGCATTCAAGTCGCAAGCCGGCGGCTTGTTGGGTATGTTCAATACGTTCGCTGGCGGCGCGGTCGAGCGCATGGCGATTTTCGCCCTGAACATCATGCCCTACATTTCTGCGTCGATTATTCTGCAGCTCATGACTTCCGTAGTGCCGTCACTTGAAGCCCTCAAAAAGGAGGGCGAGGCGGGCCGCAAGCAGATCAACCAGTACACCCGTTATCTGACCGTTATCCTGGCGACATTCCAGGCTTATGGCATTGCTATCAGTCTCGAAGGATCGACATCGGGAGCCACATCAGTGGTCGCGGACCCGGGCTGGTTCTTCCGCGTGTCGACAGTCGTCACTCTGGTTGGCGGCACCATGTTCTTGATGTGGCTTGGCGAACAAATCACACAGCGCGGCGTCGGCAACGGCATCTCGCTCATTATCTTTGCCGGTATCGTTGCAGGCCTGCCGTCAGCACTTGTGGGCCTGTTTGAAATGTCGCGTACGGGCGCCATCACGCCATTCCTGCTGGTTGCATTGCTGGCGCTGATGCTCTTTGTCGTGGCGGCGATCGTATATATCGAGCGCGCGCAGCGGCGGCTGCTCATTCAATATCCCAAGCGCCAGATGGGCAGTCGTATGTCCCAGGGAGAATCGTCCCATCTGCCCTTGAAGCTCAATTCTTCGGGCGTCATTCCGCCGATCTTCGCCTCATCGCTTCTCTTATTGCCGATCACGGTTGCGCAGTTTTATGCCTCGAGCGGCAGCGGGCCAGCATGGCTCAACTCGGTAGTCGCCGCGCTTGGCAATGGCCAGCCGCTGCATATGCTGGCATATGTGCTACTGATCATGTTTTTTGCCTTCTTCTACACGGCTGTCGTATTCAATCCGAAGGATACGGCCGATAACCTGCGCAAGCATGGCGGGTTTATCCCTGGCATCCGGCCCGGCGATAAGACGGCGGAGTATCTCGACTACGTCCTGACCCGTATTACGGTCGTTGGCGCTCTGTATCTCGCCGCGGTATGCGTGCTGCCAGAATTCTTGATTTCATACGCGGCCGTACCGTTCTATTTCGGCGGCACTTCGTTGCTGATTGCCGTCAGCGTGACCATGGATACGGTTGCTCAAATCCAAAGCCATCTGCTTGCCCACCAATACGAAGGGCTGATCAAGAAGGCCAAGCTGCGCGGCGCCACCAACAACAAGGGGCGGCGATGAACCTCATCCTCTTGGGGCCGCCGGGAGCTGGCAAAGGGACACAAGCTCAGAAGCTCGCCGCCAAGCATGGTCTTGTGCAATTGTCGACTGGCGACATGCTGCGCGCCGCCGTATCGGCTGGCACCGAGATTGGCCGCAAGGCAGATGCGGTGATGAAAAGCGGCGGCTTGGTCTCCGACGAAATCGTCATCGGCATCATTTCGGAGCGCATTGAGCAGCCCGACTGCGCCAAAGGCTTCATCCTCGATGGTTTTCCGCGCACGCTTCAGCAGGCCGACGCGCTAGGCAGCTTGCTCGCCGCCAAGGGTAAAGCCCTTGATGCCGTGATAGAATTCCGGGTCGACGACCAGATTTTGGTGTCTCGCATCGAGACGCGGGCCCGAGAGACACTGGCGGCTGGGGGCAAAGTCCGGGCCGACGATAATGCCGAGGCCCTGAAAACGCGGCTTATGGCCTACTACCGTGAGACGTCGCCGTTAATTGGCTACTACCACGCCTACCGGAAACTGTGCCCTATAGATGGAATGGCAGCCATCGACCAGGTCGCCCAAGAGATTGAAACCGTGCTGACCGGCGTCAAAAACGCCACAATTGCCACGGGGACTAAAGGTTGACGGCTTCAGGCGGCCAAGCTAGAACACCGTGTTTTTATGACGCGACCTGTTCAGGATTGGCCCACCGGAAGTAAGAAGCCGGGGCCGGTCTCGCATTGCGTTATGGCATTGCGATGGCAGACGCCCTGGGGTTCACACTCGATGCTGGCACGGTGCCGGGCTTCATAGCGAGGCGCGCGCCGCGCCGTGACGGACTTGGACTGACTTAGTACGACGGACTTGGCAAGACTGGCCTACCTAGACTGACTGGCGCAAAGATTTGATGACTTCAGGAGAATGACGTGGCTCGTATCGCTGGTGTGAACATCCCGACCCAAAAGCGCGTACTCATCGCGCTTCAGTATATCCACGGGATCGGCCCGAAGTTTGCCGAGAACATCTGCACGAAGGTCGGCATTCCAGCTGATCGTCGCGTCAGCCAGTTGACGGATGCGGAAGTGCTTCAGATCCGCGAGACCATCGATCGCGATTTCGTTGTTGAAGGCGATCTGCGTCGCGAAGTGGCGATGAACATCAAGCGCCTGATGGACCTTGGCTGCTATCGCGGCCTTCGTCACCGTAAGGGTCTGCCAGTCCGCGGTCAGCGCACACACACCAATGCGCGCACCCGCAAGGGCAAGGCCAAGCCGATCGCCGGCAAGAAGAAGGCATCATAATTTTGGGACCTTAAGCGAGGCGCACTCGAAAGCGCCTTTGATCCTGTCAGGACCACACGCCACAGACCAGCACGTTACGGCTTCCTCACCGGGAAGCTCCAGGAGTTTGATATACGATGGCTAAAGAAGCAGAAAAGGGTCGCGCCAAGATCCGTAAGCGCGAGAAGAAAAACATCGCGTCGGGCGTTGCTCACGTGAACTCGACTTTCAATAACACCATGATCACCATTACGGACGCTCAAGGCAATACTTTGTCATGGTCGTCGTCGGGTACGATGGGTTTCAAGGGCTCGCGCAAATCGACACCGTTTGCCGCCCAGATGGCCGCTGAAGATGCCGGCAAGAAGGCCATGGAACATGGCGTGAAAGTTCTCGAAGTCGAAGTTACGGGTCCGGGTTCGGGCCGTGAGTCGGCTTTGCGCGCGTTGCAGTCCGTTGGCCTGCAAATCACCTCGATCCGCGATGTAACGCCGATCCCGCACAACGGCTGCCGTCCGCGCAAGCGCCGCCGCGTTTAAGTTACTTTGCGCGCCGCCGCTGCGGTTAGGCGCGCAAGGACCGAGTA
>JBEBJD010000035.1:0-13312 GCA_040080075.1 Hyphomicrobium sp.
TTTCTACTTTGCGCTGCAATCGGCCCACATCCCCCTTGCCTTTTGCACTGCAGCATGCAATAAGCCCCCAACTGCTTCGACCTGTTGCAGTCCATCGGCGCTTCGCATCGCGTGAAGGGACCCCGGGATTTAGCCAAAGTGGCTCCTCGGCCGTCCTCCTGCAAAGCACCTCTGACACTCCCAAAACATCGACAGCCCAGGCACGCGGGGTCCGTCTCCACGGCACGCATGTGAGCGTCCTTTGGCCGGTTCCGGCCTCGGTATAACGCGCTCATGCACGCCATTCCCCGCCCGCGCGAAAGCGCGCGACCACTCTCGCACTAGAGAGGTTGGCGTCGCGCGCCCGTGCCGGGCTTCGACATAAGAAAGATAGTCAATTGACGACGTTTAATGAACAAGGTTTCAAAAACTTGGGTCTCAACCCGGACCTCCTCAAAGCTCTGGAAACCGAAGGCTACACCACTCCCACCCCTATTCAGGCCCAGGGCATCCCTGTCGTCCTGTCGGGCAAGGATTTGCTTGGCATCGCCCAGACCGGCACCGGCAAGACCGCGGCGTTCGCGCTGCCGATCCTGCATCGGCTGGCCGCTAACCCAACCGCGCCGATGCGCAAGAGCACCCGCGTGCTGGTCCTCTCGCCGACGCGCGAACTGGCCACGCAAATTGCTGAAAGCTTCAAGACCTATGGCCGCCATCTTGGCCTCAAGGTTGTGACCATTTTCGGCGGCGTCGGCATGAAGCCGCAGATCAACGCACTGGCCGGCGGTGTCGACGTTATCGTCGCCACGCCCGGCCGTTTGCTCGATCATATGGCGACCCGCACCCTCACCCTCGATGGCACCGAAGTGCTCGTTGTCGACGAGGCCGACCAGATGATGGATCTCGGATTTATCCGCCCGTTGCGCCAGATCATCGCCAAGATCCCGCAGCGCCGCCAGACGCTGTTCTTCTCGGCCACCATGCCGCACGAAATCGGCGCGCTGGCCGCTGAACTTCTGCGCGATCCGGTCAAGGTTTCGGTGACGCCTGTTGCCAAAACCGCCGACCGCGTCGATCAGAAGATCATCTATATCGAGCAGCCCAAGAAGCGTGCATTGCTGGCCGAGTTGTTCGGCGATGAAGCCATGACCCGCACGCTCGTATTCACCCGCACCAAGCGCGGCGCCGATCGCGTTGCCCGTCATCTGGAATCGGTTGGCATCAAGTGCGCCGCCATTCACGGCAACAAGAGCCAGGGCCAGCGCGAACAGGCGCTTGCCGCCTTCAAGGCTTCGAAAATCCGCGCGTTGATTGCAACCGACATCGCGGCACGCGGCATCGATATCGATCAGGTCTCGCACGTCATCAATTTTGAGCTGCCCAACATACCCGAAAGCTACGTCCACCGTATCGGCCGCACCGCGCGAGCGGGCGCAGAAGGCATCGCTATCTCGCTGGTTGACGGCGAAGAACGCGATTACTTGCGCGACATCGAAAAACTGACACGCCAGACCATTCCAACACTGGATCGCCGTGGCGACGCTTCGCTGGTGGTGCCCGCCGATGATCGCAATGCGATTTCATCGGAATCGGATGATCGCCGGGAGCGTGGTGGGGATCGCCGCAATGGCCGTCCGCACCGCCCAGCAGGTGCCAAGGGCTTCGAGCGCAGTGCGCATCGCGGCTCAGAGCGTGGCCGTGATCGCAGCTCAGACCGGGCCAACAAGCCAGAGAGCACGCCGTTCGCAGGCCGCCAATCGCCTGCCGCACTGCCAGTCAACTCTTTTGAGCCCCTGGCCCGCAACGCGGCACCAAAGTTTGACGACTTTGGCGCCGCTCCGCGCCGTCCGGGCACCGAGGCTCACGACCGCCAGTACAATCGCGAGGCGTCGAACGGCGCCCCGCGCACGTTTGACAAAGATCGCCGTCCTAACCCCAGCCGCGAAGGTGGCCGTGAAGGCGGCCGCCCTGCCTGGAAGGGCTCAAACGATCGTCCGAGCGGCGACCGCAAACCGCACTTCGGCGGTGGCCGCCCAAGCTTTGGCGACAAGCGTCCTAGTGGCGACCGCGCACCCGATCGCGATCGTGGTCCGCGTTCCGACACTCAGGCCAGCCGGCCCGAGCGTCCAAACCGCGATTGGAAGCCAGCAGGCGCTCCCCGTGGTGAAGGCCGTAGCTTCGACGCATCGCGTTCGAGCGAGGGCCCGCGTTCGGAAGCGCCCCGCTCCACAGAAGGACGCCGCCCGCATCCCGCACGCAATCATGAAAGCCGTGGCGCTAGCGAGAGACCCTCGTTCGCAGACCGCAAGCCCAATGGCGGCGATCAATCGTTGCGTAAGGTTGGCTTCCTGGCCGACCGCCGCGATGGGCATAAATCGCCCGACCGCAACCGTGGCGATTGCGCAAGCCGCCCCGCCAGCAGCAAAGGCGAGTTTGCTGGGGCTGGCCGGGGCCGTCCCGATAGCCGCGATCCCCAACAGGGCCGCGCTCGCGACCGGGCCGAATAATCAGGCACCCAGGCCGTTAACGGTCTGAAACTTCTTATACTCAAAGTCCGAGGGGGGCCGTTGCCAGCGGTCCCCCTCATCGTTAAGTGGGTGTGTCTGTTTTGTCTCGGGGAGACGTGGGTTGGCGTCAAGCGCCGTTTGCAAAGTGAACGGCGTGCGGCCCAACACCTCTAGTACCCGGAACATGATGCTGGGTCGCGTCATGAGGGACGCATGCTTGCAGCATGACTCTTGACCCAACGTACGCTCAATTCGCACCCTGGATACCCAATTTGATGCCAGACTTGAAGCCAGAGATGAAACTTGTCGCCCTCGATCGGGAAGATCTGGTGGTGCTGTCCGCGCAACTGCAAGATGCCGTGGTGCGCGTCTCCGACATGGCATTCTTGAAAGCAGACCGCCGCTTCGCTGCCGTTATAAACCGTTTCGATTGGCAGACGGCAGAGACCGGCGCACGCCCGCGCCCGGCGTTTTCCCGTCACCGCGCCGGATTGCGCTTTGAGCGCGTTCTATCGGCTCAGGTTTCCAAGATCGATTTGGCGTCAAAAGAAACGGTTTTGTCGCTATTGGCCGTAGAGTTCGACATGAAGGACGACCCCGAAGGCTTCATCACATTGCACTTTTCGGGCGGCGGGGCTATTCGCCTGCATGTCGAATGCATCGAGGCGGAATTGAAAGACCTCGGGGCCGCATGGGCCACAGCAGCCAAGCCGGTGCATAGCGAAAGCGATTGAACGCAGAAAGATCAAATGCCCAAAACACTCTCCACTGCTGATGCCAATTTCGAACAGGCCTTCACGTCGCTATTGAGTGAAAAGCGTGAAGTGTCGCAGACCGTCGATGACGCCGTGCGCAGCATCATCTCGGAGGTACGGAAGGGTGGCGACAAGGCACTCACCACTTTGACTGAAAAATTCGATTGCGTCGATCTGGGCAAGATTGGCCTGCGCGTCACCGCCGCCGAAGTGACTGCAGCCGTTGCCGCCTGCTCCAAGGAAACGCTCGATGCACTCTCATTTGCCCGCGACCGCATCGCTTCACATCACCAGAGACAGTTGCCAAAGGACGACCGCTATACCGACGACAGCGGCGTCGAACTTGGCGACCGCTGGACCGCCGTTGAATCGGCTGGCCTCTATGTTCCAGGTGGTCTTGCCTCGTATCCCAGCTCGGTGCTCATGAATGCCGTGCCGGCCAAAGTGGCCGGCGTGCCGCGCCTCGTCATGGTGGTGCCGTGCCCGCGTGGCGATCTCAATCCACTGGTGCTGGCGGCCGCCCATCTGGCCGGCGTCGAGGAGATCTACCGTGTGGGTGGCGCGCAGGCGGTAGCAGCTCTAGCCTACGGCACTGAAACGATTTCTCCTGTCGTCAAGATCGTCGGCCCCGGCAACGCCTACGTGGCGGCTGCCAAACGTCAGGTATTCGGCACAGTGGGCATCGACTCGATTGCCGGCCCCTCGGAAGTGCTGGTCATCGCCGATGCCAGCAATGATCCCGAGTGGATTGCATCCGATCTGCTCGCACAAGCCGAGCACGACACTGCCGCGCAATCGATCCTAATGACCGACAACGCCGCTTTTGCGAGCGCCGTTGGACAAGCCGTGCAGCGCCAGCTGCAAACCATGCCGCGCGCCAATATCGCGGGTGCAAGCTGGAGCGAATACGGTACCACGATTATCCTGCGCTCGTTTGACGAGGCGCCCGCGTTAGCCGATCGCTTGGCTGCCGAGCATCTGGAAATCGCCACGCCCGATGCCGAGGCTCTGGCAGCGAAAATCCGCAACGCGGGTGCCATATTCATCGGCCGGTACACTCCCGAAGTAATCGGTGATTATGTGGCTGGCTCCAACCATGTGTTGCCCACTGCCCGCAGCGCCCGCTTCTCTTCGGGCCTGGGCGTTCTCGATTTCATGAAGCGCACGTCACTATTGAAACTCGACGCAGCCGCATTGGCGCGACTGGCTCCGGCAGCAATGACGCTGGCACGCTCGGAAGGGTTAGAGGGCCACCGCCACTCAGTTGCCGTCCGCCTTGGTTTAGAGCAAGTTCCACCAGTATGAGCGACACGGTTCCAGACCCATCTAAAACCGCAGACAGGCTGATCGAGATTACGCTCGACACGGCCTCGATTGCACGCGCTCCCCAGCAGATCGAACACGAGCGCGAAGTCGCCATTTACGACATCATGGATGGAAACTCTTTCGCCTTAGCAGACCGGGCAGGCGGCCTTAGCGAGGGGCCTTACCGCTTAAAACTCGGCATAATAGAAGATAAGCTCTCGCTTACTGTCAGCAGCGAGGCCAGTGAGCCGGTGGTGACCCACATGCTGTCACTGTCGCCGTTCCGGCGCATCATGAAAGACTACTTCCTGGTCCTCGACAGTTATTACCAGGCCATCCGAACTGCCACGCCGTCGCGCATCGAAGCCATCGACATGGGCCGCAGGGGGTTGCACGATGAAGGCAGCACCCTTCTCATGGACAGACTAGCCGGCAAAATCGAGATCGACTTTGAAACGGCGCGGCGGCTGTTCACGCTCGTAGCGGCGCTGCACTGGAAAGGTTAGTGGTGTGGACAGGCCCGGATCGGTGCTGTTCGCTTGCACCTTGAACGCGGTCCGCAGCCCCATGGCGGCGGCATTGCTAGCGCATCTCGCTGGACGTGGGATGCGGGTGACTTCGGCCGGCGTGCGGGCCGGCTTTCCCGATCCCTTTGTCATGGCCGTAATGGACGAAATGGGCATCGACGTGTGCGATCACGAGCCGAGGTGTTTTCGCGACCTCGGTGATGAAACCTTCGATCTGATTATCACCTTGTCGCCCGAAGCGCATCACCACGCCCTCGAACTAACACGTATTATGGCCGCCGGTGTCGAATATTGGCCGACGCTTGACGCCACCGTAACCACCACTGACCTGTCGCGCCAGGAAGCCGCTGACCGCTATCGTCAGGTGCGAGACCGGTTGTATGAAAAAATCAAGTCGCGGTTCAATTTCGAAGGCGGCCCGACGGTATAGGCACTGCCTGTAGTGACTGGCACGCCGTGTTGAAAACACGCCTTCGGCATGATGCGTCGAACGCCATATGCCTTCAACCCGCTTTGCGTTCGACAAGAAACCAGGCCATCATCGCGCCGACGCCTTTGACCTCAACTTCTCCCCGGCTCTCGAACCGGTAGTGGTCTGCAAGTAGCTTCTGCGTTCGCGGGCAAACAAGAATGCGTCCGGGTTGCGAGAGACCTTCAAGGCGCGCGGCCAGGTTCACGGCATCACCCCACACATCGTAAGTAAACTTTTTGCGACCAATCACACCCGCCATTACCGGCCCCGATGCCAGGCCGATGCGGATGCGAAGGTCGTGATCCAGCGTTTTCCGCAACCGGCCGGTTGCGTTTTGCATTTCAAGAGCCAACACCGCTAGCGAGGATGTGTGCCCAGGCGAGGGTTCGGGCAACCCGGACGCCGCCATATAGGCGTCGCCAATGGTCTTGATTTTTTCGACACCGCATTTCTGCGCCAGGCTGTCGAATTCCGACACCAGTGTATTCAACAACTCGACCGTGCGCGCCGCTCCTAGACTTCGTGCCAGCGGCACAAAGCCCGAGATGTCCGCGAAGAGAATGGAGGCCTCCGGGAAGGTGTCGGCGATCACTTCGGCGGGCCGCGCCTGCAGGCGCTCGACAATGCTTCCTGGCAGGATGTTGCGCAGCAGCGCATCGGTTTCGGCTTTTGCGTTTTCAGCCAGACTGAAGGCGTAGTAGACCGACGCTCCGATAATGGCGAAGGTCGTAATCACGGCCTGAACATACATCGAATTGAGCAGTTCCGGCTCCGCTTCGATTAGCGCCGAAGAGCGCGGAAACGAGAACCAGCAAAACAGATGCAAGCCGAGCCCAGTTACGATTATGGGCAGAATGAGCCACATCCGGTTCAGTCCAAGCACGACAAACGGCGCGGCAGCAGCGACGAAATAGTGCAGCTGAAAGCCAGTGGATCGTCCAAGGTAAGCCGTGAACCCAATTTGCGCCAAATACTCGACGCCAACCATGATCAGCCCCCCGGCGATCTCACTGGTGCGGTGGGAGAGCGGAATTATGACCGCCAAACTGACCAACGCCAAGTTGATTAGAATCACCGGCAGATACTTCTGGAAGTCGAGGAATGTGTATTGAATGGCGTAGATCAGCGTCGAGATGGCAACCAAGTATGCCATCATATTGAGGATCATCAGCCGCCGCTTGATTTCAAGCGTATAGCCTTCGGTTCCTAGCTGCGCCAGCCACCCCAGGCCCTCGCGAATACGAGTGAACATCGGCTTCACTACCGGCTTTGATGCGGTAGTCCCCGTCAGCTCCGGCAGTGCCCCGCTCACCGGCTCCGCACTTAACCTGCTGGGCGGCGCGCTGCCGGAAGCGGAGTGATCTTGCAGCTCATTCAATTTCAAAATGCCTCAAGTGTCCTGTCTCCGGAATGCCTTCATGTTTCGCTGCACCCTCGCCAAGGCATTTCGGAGACTGAAGGACACTTGGATACCATTAGTTCTAGTGTGGTTTATGTCTCGCAAATGCCTTCCAGAACCAGCCGCGAATGATGAAGGCATTTGCGAGACACCACACTAGTGTCCTGTCTCCGGAATGCCTTCATGTTTCGCTGCACCCTCGCCAAGGCATTTCGGAGACTGAAGAACACTAGACTGCAGATCACGTGGCGCAGTCCAGCGCTGGCATCATCACGAACCCGCTATGGCTTCCAATTCATCGGTATCGCATATAATTCGCCCATCCTGGCGCACGACAGCTCCGTTGCCCTCCAGTACCGCAAGTGCCGCGTTGACCTTTGGCCGGCTGGCACCGATCAGCAAGGCAAGTTCGCTTTGTGAAATCGGCAAATCGAGTGCCACCTTACTGCCGGGCTTCAACTCTCCCTTTTGGCGGGCTGCGGCGAGGAAGAAGCGGGCAAGCCTCACTTCGATTGGGTAAAGTGCAATGCCTTCGAGCTGTTGATCGGCCTCGCGCACGCGATTGCACAAGAACCGGATAACGCCTTCGCCGACCTTGGGCCGCGTCTCAATGAGCCGCATGAGGGCCGGTTTCGACAGAGCCAGGCTCTGCACTTTGGTCACGGCTGTGGCGTCGGCGGTGCGCATACCGCCATCGAGCACGGCGATCTCACCAAAGATCTGCCCCGCTTCGGCATGAGCAAAAGACAGTTCGCGGCCTTCGGGTGTCAACACCGATAAGCGCACGCGCCCGGTCATGACAAAGAAGATGTCGCGTCCCGGGTCGCCACGAGCGAAAATGGCCTGGTTGGCGTCGAAAGAAATCTCGCGCATTTCCTGCACCACGGCGCGGCGGTGATCCGACTCAAGCGGCCCGAACAACGCGGTGCGGCTGAGCATATCGGCGGCTGCATCCTTCGAGATCATGAGGTCTTAAAACCCTGGCTAAAAAAGACTGCTGCGACTACTCCACAACCGGCATTTGTTGGCAAGTACGAAGGGAACAGACCGTCTTGCTTTTGCCCCCGCCGGTCTGCAATGTCCCCTGGAAAAGGTATGATTAACGGGCTTCACGACAGGCATTTTCCGTGCCAACGTCTTATCACAACATTGGAATTTGCTCCGCATGACCTCAGCCAAGGCCGCGCTTTTTTCCGCTTTTGGACGCACCGACAGCCCGCGCCGTGAAACATTGCGCCACGAACTGGCGCGCGAGGCCGGGCGGGACACCTCAATCGTGCATAAGCCAAGGCTCGTTTTGGCCAGCGCTAGCCCGCGCCGCCTGATGCTTCTGGCGCAGGTGGGGGTGGAGCCCGATGCCCTGCGGCCAGCTTCAATTAACGAGGATCCACGCATGGGCGAAATGCCCCGTGGTCTGGCCATGCGCCTAGCGCGCTCCAAGGCCGAAGCGGCCCGTGATCAGATCGCCAATGACCGCGATATTGCCAATGCCTACGTTCTAGCTGCCGATACAGTGGTGGCCTACGGCAACAAGGTCTTTGGCAAACCCCAGCACATGGAAGAAGCCGCCAAATTCTTGCAGCAGCTTTCGGGACGTAAGCACCGGGTTCTGACCGGCGTGTGCCTAATCACCCCGCAGGACCGGGCACTGACCCGGATTGTAGATACCAAAGTTCAATTCAAGCACCTGAGCAAGTCTGAGATCGAGGCTTACATCGCCTCGCGCGAGTGGCGCGGCAAGGCTGGAGGCTATGCTATTCAGGGCTTGGCTGGCTGTTTCATCCAGAAAATCTCGGGCTCTTATACCAATGTCGTCGGCCTGCCGCTGACCGAAGTCACTAATCTTTTGTTGGGAGAGGGCTTTCCTATCCACTTCAGCTGGCTGCGCGCGGCAGAAGCTGGCACGGATAGTTATTAGTTGCGCATAGCGACACTCCTACGTCGCACCGGTCCGCACCAAGTACAAGTAAAGAGTCGCCCCAAGGAGACGGCCAATGATTGATGCGACACCCAAGCAACCCAAACTCCGCTGCCCAATCTGCAAGTCTGAAACAGTCCACGATATGCGCCCCTTCTGCTCCAAACGCTGCAAGGATATCGATCTCGCACGCTGGCTTGGCAACGGTTATGCCGTTGCCGGGGGTAACGAAGATGCTGACGAAGATGGCGATGATGGTGGACGGGGCTATGACCCCAAACCCTGATCGGGGACCGGAATCGGTGCCCCGCCGGCCGGCCCGGCCCTTGCGGCCAGAGCCTGCGGCCGATACAGGTGACACTTAAATCAAATACGCCACACAATGCGGGGTCACATGATTGAATTGCTTGGCTTTATAAGCGTGCTCATCACTTGGTACACCTACGTGATTTTTGCAGCCGTCATCATGGGCTGGCTCTTGGCCTTCAATGTCGTCAATGGCCGCAACCCGATGGTCCAGCAGATCTGGTATCTTTTGAATGCCGTGACTGAGCCGGTACTGGCGCCCATCCGAAGGATGATGCCCAACCTCGGCGCCATCGACATCTCGCCCATCGTGCTGTTGTTTGGCCTGTTCTTTATCCAGAGCGTGGTGCTGCCCAACATCGCCAAATTATTCTTGTGAAGGAAGGCGCTGACACCCCCTGGAAAGTGGGAAAAGGCGGCTTAACCGTGCGCGTGCGCGTCACGCCCAAATCCTCCAGAGATAGTATTGAAGGCATTGAGGCGACCGCGGAGGGGCCGGCATTGCGGGCGCGTGTGCGAGCCGTACCAGCAGAAGGCGAAGCCAATAGCGCTGTGCAGGCATTGCTTGCGGAGTGGCTGGCGGTCCCAAAAAGCCGCGTGATGTTGGTGGCGGGCGCCAAGTCGCGCGTCAAATCGTTCTCTGTCTCTGGCGAATTGCCTGAATTAGAGGCTAATCTCATACGAAAGTCTGCGGCGTTTACGTCCTCGGGGCGTTGACGTAGAGATTTTTGCGTCCACGCCGTTGCCCACCACCCAAAAATCGATCCCAAAGATATCTATCCCAAATCCAGAGGACCCCACTCAATGAAAGCCCGCGTTATTGACGGCAAGGCCGTAGCCGCCGAAGTCCGTGCCCAGGTCGCCAAGGACGTGGCCGAACTTAGAACCCAGCACGGCTTTACCCCCGGCCTCGCCGTTGTACTCGTGGGCGAAGATCCGGCCAGCAAGGTTTACGTCAAGAACAAGGGCCTGCAGACGACAGAAGCAGGCATGAATTCGATCGAGCACAAACTGCCGGCCGAGACTTCGGAAGCCGATATCTTGGCGCTCGTTGAAAGCCTCAACCGCAACACTGAAGTCAACGGCATTCTGGTGCAGTTACCGCTGCCCAAACACGTCAACGCCGAGCGTGTGCTGAACTCCATCCACCCCGACAAGGACGTCGATGGCTTCCATCCTGTCAACGTCGGCCGCCTGTGGATTGGCGAGCGGGCCCTGGTACCATGCACTCCGACCGGCTCGGCCATCCTAGCCAAAAGCGTGGTGCCATCTCTAGCTGGCATGAATGCTGTCGTCATTGGCCGCTCCAACATCGTCGGCAAGCCGATGGCGGCCCTGTTGCTGCGCGAAAGCTGCACGGTGACGATCGCCCATTCCAAGACCAAGGACTTGGCCGCCGTGTGCCGCGGTGCCGACCTGTTGGTGGCCGCTGTCGGCATTCCCGAACTCGTCAAGCGCGACTGGATCAAGCCCGGCGCCATCGTCATCGACGTCGGCATCAACCGGGTGCCGGGCGAAAACGGCAAGACCAAGCTCGTTGGCGACGTGGCTTACGATGAGTGCGCGGAAGTCGCGGGCGCCATCACGCCTGTTCCCGGCGGCGTCGGCCCCATGACCATCGCCTGCCTGCTGCAGAATACTGTCGTCGCCGCCAAAATCCAGCGCGGCATCAAGTAAGCGCCCACGACTGCCGGGCAATTCCCGGCGCTGGATGGCAACTCCATCCGGCGCCGTTTAGGGTCCACCAGCGTCGGTGATCGCCGCCCGGATGTGCCCCTTGATTGAAGCGCTGCGGATCCCAATCCATGTCCGGTCTTGCCCATGCAGTATATGGTGGTGTGCCGCCCGGTCTCGCCGGAACCCAAGACGGCTGCATACAATGCTCGCCGAAGTATCCAGGCGCTCGCGTCCTGTCAGAAATGCCGCCAGCAAGTTGCGCCAGCATCGTCGTGCACGCGCCGGCAAGCACGATCGAGCGGCGCTGTGTGATGGCCCTGGCGTTGCGGGCACTGGCGCCTGGTGGCGCTCTGACGGTACTTGCCGCCAACAGCAAAGGAGGTATGCGTCTGGCGGAAGAACTTGCATCGTTTGGCTGCCACGTCGAACAGAGCCACAAGCGAAAACACCAAATCGCCCACACCACGCGTGTCCCCCACCCCATCGGCCTAGAAGAGACAATCGCCAGCGGCGCACCGCGCCTGCTACCTGGAATTAATCTCTGGTCGCAACCGGGCCTATTCAACTGGGACCGCATCGATCCCGGCAGTCAGCTACTTCTCGATCATCTCCCCCCGCTCGAAGGGCGCGGGGCGGATCTGGGCTGCGGAATGGGCGTATTGGCCCGCGCCATCCGGGGGACTGCTGATCAGCCGCATATGACACTCATCGATATCGATCAGCGGGCACTGGCAATGGCGCGCCGGAACGTGCCGGGTGAAGGTGTATCGACGATGTGGGCTGACATTCGGACTGCGCCAAATCTGCCCACCGGGCTCGACTTTGCCGTCACCAACCCGCCGTTTCACGATGACGGCACAGACGACACGTCGCTCGGCCAGGCATTTATCCGGCAAGCCGCGGCCATGTTGCGTCCAGGCGGCGTTCTCTGGCTGACGGCCAACCGGCATTTGCCATATGAGGCCACGTTGAAGCCGCTTTATGAAACGGTCGATCTGGTCGCTTCAGCCCATGGTTTCAAAATCTTTGCAGCACGCAAAGCCATGGCGCCGGTACGAACCACCAAGGCTCACATATGAGCGATGCAACGCCAACGCTGCGCCTGGATCGTCTGCTGGCCAACATGGGGTATGGCTCCCGTAAGGACGTCCAGGCCCTGGTTCGTTACAAGCGCGTCACTCTCGATGGAGTTCCGGTCACCGATGCGGGCATTCACCTGCCGGTTTCACCGGCACTCAGCCAACGTCTTCTCATATCAGGGACCGCACTTGATCCGCCTCCAGGGCTCGTGGTTCTAATGCATAAACCTCTCGGCGTGACGTGCAGCCATAAAGAGGCGGGGGCCCTGGTCTATGAGTTGCTACCGCCGCGATGGCGTGACCGCAAACCCGCCATCTCGACAATCGGCCGGCTCGACAAGGAGACTTCAGGACTTCTGTTGTTGACGGATGATGGCGCATTTCTCCACCGGGTCATCGCCCCCAGGAACAGTATCGCCAAGCGTTACCGTGTATCGCTTGCCCGGGCGCTGCGCGGTGATGAAGCCGGCGTCTTGGCATCGGGAACACTGATGCTTGATGGCGAAGACAAGCCGTTGATGCCTGTCGCTATGGAGATCGCTGAGGCTTCATCAGCGGGCGAGCACGTTGTCTACGTCACACTGACCGAGGGACGCTATCATCAGGTACGCCGCATGTTTGCAAGCTTGGGCAACCATGTCGTGTCCCTACATCGCGACCGGGTTGGCGGGATGGACCTGCCTGACCAACTTCTCCCCGGGCAATATCGCATCCTTTCGCCTGCCGAGCGGGATCTGATTTTCGCATGACAGTCTGGATTGGCTCGCCTGCAGGCGAGGCCGTACCCTACTCCACCAGCTCCAGCACCTTGGTAGCAGGTGCACTATCTTCATAGCCTTGCGCAATGAGACGGCCTTGGCTTGCGTCTGCTACCATCACGATGCGCGTCGTCGGATTGAGCACCGGCGCCTTCAGCCACGGCATGTTCAAATCGAACTCGGGCACCACCGCGTGCATCTGGCAGGCACGCCCAGCGCTGTCGTTGCCGCGCGGGTGCCCATGCCAGCCCACCGCCTGCCAGTGGTTGGCTGCAACGTTGGAGCCTTCGTGAACCCGTGCCTCAGTTTCATTGCGCTCGATCACGCACATCTCGTTGGGCTTCAAACCGGCCAGTGAAAAAATTCCCGGCGTCGACACCGGCCGCTCGATTAGCATGGCGCGAGCTTCAGCAAACGACTGCGCCTTTTCGAATACTTCGCGCAGCAGGTGCGCGGGCATCTGATGCGGCATGGTCCACACCCGGCGGCGGTTGGCGGCCCAGTCGAGATAGAACATGCCTATGGGTTTGCGCATCGGCGCCTGATTAAGTGCGCCCGCGAACCGCCCCAGTGCCGAAGCAGTCAATACGCCCGTATATCCTGGCCAAGTCCTGTCTCTTATACACATCT
>JBEBJD010000257.1:0-2920 GCA_040080075.1 Hyphomicrobium sp.
CCTGCGACCCCGCTCCTGCCCGGCCAGCATCTTGGGCCGTCAGCCGTACCAGGGATTTATGATAGTGGGTACTAGGCGCCGGACCGTCAGGGGCGGGCAATTGAGTTCACGGCCAACAGGCAAGCGACAAACAATCCTCGATACGGTATAGCCCGATTCATGCGCGTCATCACCTCGACATCCGACCTTCAGAGTGCCTGCGACGAGTTTGCCAAGGCCGACTACGTCACTGTCGATACGGAATTTATCCGTGAGCAAACTTTTTGGCCGCAGCTTTGCCTCATCCAAATGGCGGCGCCTGGACATGAGTTGATCGTCGATCCGCAAGCGCCAGGCATCGATCTGGAGCCGTTTTATGCACTGATGCGCAATGAAAGTGTCTTGAAGATCTTCCACGCGGCGCGACAGGATATCGAAATCGTTTTTTCCCAGTCGGGCCACGTCCCCGCGCCGGTATTCGACACCCAGGTCGCAGCCGCGGTGTGCGGCTATGGCGAGAGTGTTAGTTATGTCAATCTGGTCAAAAAGATCACCGGCGCCGATCTCGACAAATCCTCGCGTTTCACCGACTGGAGCCGCCGCCCGCTTTCCGAAAAGCAGCTGATATACGCGCTCGGCGATGTCACGCATCTGCGCGACGTCTATCTTAGTTTGAAGAACGATCTCGATAAAACCAACCGCTCTGCTTGGCTTGTCGAGGAGATGACGTCTCTGACCGACAGGGCGACCTACGAGTCTCACCCCGATGACGCCTGGCGGCGCCTAAAATTGCGCGTCAAGAGTCGCAAGGCATTGGCTGTGCTGATCGAATTAGCTGCCTGGCGCGAACGTTTGGCGCAGGCCCAGGACGTTCCACGCGGGCGCATTCTTCGCGATGAAGCCCTTTACGATATCGCCAACCAAGCGCCGTCCACGGTTGAGCAGCTTGGTGAGTTGCGAACCTTAAGCGATGGCTTTGCCCGTTCGGCGCGAGCTAAAGAGATTATCGAAGCCGTCAAACGCGGGCTGGCGCGTGACCACAAGACTGTTCCGCCATTGTCCAACGGCGCACCGCTGTCAGCTGAGGCCACTGCGACAACTGAACTGCTGAAGGTGCTGCTTAAGTCTGCTGCGGCACGTCATCGCGTAGCCCCCCGATACATCGCAGACTCCGAAGACCTGGAGCGCATTGCCTCGGAACCTGATCCCGACGTGCTGGCGCTTACAAGTCCCTGGCGCCGCGAGGTCTTTGGCGACGATGCAATGCGCCTGAAACGCGGTGAATTGGCCCTGACGCTCAAGGACGGCGAAGTCATGGCCATCCATACTAAGGGGAAGGGTTAATCATTATTCGATGACCTGTGCCCTGTTTGCCGCGCCCAGATGCGCAATTTTGCCAAATATCGAGATTACGGCTGCAATCAGTGAGTTCGGATTACCCGGCGAAGTCTGTGCGCTTGGCTGGGAATATATGGAGTCTTCAACAATGCGGAACACAACTATGACCTTGAAATCATGCCTGTTTGCTTTTGGTGCCACGTTCGCTCTCGCCGTACCGGCTATGGCTGAAGCGCCAGCAACTCCGGCCGCAGGCGCCGCCACAGTCAAGATCGGCAAGGCATGCAAGACCGACATGCAGACGCTTTGCGCCGGCATTGATGCCAAGGGCGGCGGCCGTGCCCGTTGCCTGCGCACAAACCAGGCCAAGCTGAGCCCCGATTGCGCCAAAGCCGTTGCAGCCAAGCCCGCTTCCTGGGGCCAGCAGGCAGCCGCAGCACCGGGTGCCGCTCCTGCCGAAAAGAAGTAAGAGCATTTATCTGGGTGGTGCCGTTACTCAACTAAGCGGCACCTTTCCAAAAGACAATTCAGCGGCGAGGGCTCGTTTCTCGCCGCTTATTTTTTTGCCCATACAGAGCATATGCAGAAGGCCCCTCGACGGATCGCGGGGCCTTCAAAGTGAGCGCTCGAAGCGCTGAAAAATCTAAAAATCAGGCGACCAGCGTGCCGTTGACCCAATCCTCAAGTTTCTTCTTTTGAACAAGTGCGCCCACGTGCTGGGCGGCAACCTGACCACCCTTAAAGATCATAAGAGTCGGCATGGCGCGGATCTGATACTTGGCTGTGATGCCGGGGTTCTGATCGACGTCAACCTTGACCACCTTGACCTTACCCTTCATCTCGGCAGCCATCTGATCGAGCGCAGGTGCCATCGCCTTGCAGGGCCCGCACCATTCGGCAAAGAAATCGACAACTACGGGCTCGGTTGACTTCAGAACCATGTCATCGAACGTGCTGTCGGAGACGCTCGGGGTATTGGCCATAGGGCTTTTCTCCTTATTGCGGCAACCCGGGACGGGCGCCGGAATCGTATAATCTGGACACCTTACGTAGGTACCCCCCCGTCAGGCGTCAAGGCGAGCAGGATCCAACTGCCATAATCGCGCGGCATAATTGTCGAGAACCGCCTTCGGGATCTCAAGGATCTTAGCGCCCTCTGTCCACAACAGCATGGCCTGAATGTCTTTGCCTTTGAAAATGCTTGATAAAGCAAGGCGATAGGCCGCCAACTGATAGAGATATACGTCGGCCACATCGGCTACGGCGGCGGCTGGTCTACGGTTCGTTTTATAGTCGACAATCATGACTTTATCGCCTGTCACCGCGAGCCTGTCGATTTGTCCGGTCAGGCGCAGCGGCGGGCCCTTCTGACCCGCCGGTCGCGGAATTTCCGCGACAATTGGCACCTCGGCCTGGCTCATGGGGCCAAAAAGGCTGCCGAATCGCGAATCCGTCAAAATCGCCAGCGTTTCACTACAGATGCTCTTTTGCACACGGCGCGGCAGCCCATTGCCGCGCGCAGCGACAAAACGTTCCGCCGCCGTTGACCATTGGGCCGCATCAAGAGCCGGCAAGTGCTGCAGCAAAGCATGTGTGAGCATCC
>JBEBJD010000153.1:0-13185 GCA_040080075.1 Hyphomicrobium sp.
GGACACTAGAAGCCCATGATTCTAGTGTGATTCAGATCGAGAAGTCCGCTGTTGAGCCTAGCCGCAACAAAGAAGCGGACTTCTCGATCATCATACTAGCGAGCGCTGACAGCATGACAACACACGAAGTCGGCATGCAGAAGATTTTTTTGCTGGTGTCGTTTCCGGGCCTTATGTCAGCGACGGTATAACTTCCTGGAAGGTACGCCTAAGCGGCTGGCTGCTCACATAAATCAACAGTTCCGGGTATAGTACTCAAGTTCATGCCAAGCGAGGAAGTGGACGCCGCGCGCTTTTTGCGTATTAGTTTGGCTCCGAGTGCCGTGCGGTTTGAACGAAAAGCGGCGGCAGGCATTGTGTTCAATTCCGGTTTTACGGACTTTGCCCCGCGGGTCTTATCCAGGGGTTGTTGTTAAGTACGGCTAATATTGTGACCGCAGGGGGAACCGATGTTCAGTGTCCGGCCCGTTGTCGAAAAAGTTCTCGAGCATTTTTCTAAGGTGCGCCGGCTCGCCGGTCAGAAGTGGAATGTATTGGGGGCACTGACCGATGGTTTCCGCATTGCCTGGGTCAGCACCGCGAGCGTGATCGCGGCCATGGTTCTACTTGTTTATCTGCCCCAGGGCCGGGATCTGTTTCTTGATGTGCGCGGCAGCCGCGGGATTGGCGTTTTATTCTGGGTAGCTTTTTATCTCGGCGTCCTTCTGGTGTGGCTGCTGCCAGTCTACGTGTCATCGTGCTGGATCTTGAAATGCTATCCGGCCGGCGGCCCAACTGGCAATCGCGCTTTGGCTTATTGGGTGCGCGATACGGTGCCTCGTGTATTGGTGGTGCTGGGGCTTGCGGCAATTCTTGCAGGCCAGGTGGGAGCCGTTGCTGAGGCGCCATACATTCTCGACTCGACCAACATCGAACGCAATCCAAAAAAAGAAATACTCTACATTCTGGCCTTTATCTTCGCCGTATTCCTCCTTGCAAATTTCAGGGTTTGGCTTTTCGAGCGCTACACATCTTTTGCCGACATGAGAGCCTGGCGCATAAATACGCGTGGACTCGTGGTGACGCTTTCAATGTTCATGGCGGTTCTAGTGATCGGCGCAGATCTCAACAACTTTGCCAAGTCGGCCAAGGAGGTGATCGATAGCGTCTCGGAAAATTACCTCCCGAGAAACGTCAACAACAATTTCGTTGTTTTTGTCGTGGTGTCGTTTTGGGCGATCCCGGCCGGGTATCTGCTGAGCTTTGTGCGATACCGGATTGTGCAATGGTTTGCAGCAGTCCTGCTACTTCTAGGCGATCTCGTCATACTGATCCCGGCCATTGCCTTTATCGCATGGCTGGTAGCCTATGATCTCAAAAGCAGAATTTTTGGGCTGGCCGAGTTCGAGGCTGCGGCACCTCTGGGCATTGGGCATCTGGCGATCCTTCCCCCGATCACCCTTTTCCTGACCCATTTGGCTTGGGTGCATTTGCAGCCTGCCCGCGATGCTCCGGTGCTGCCCGCAATTGCTGTGCGAACCCGCCGTATGCAGTCGGCGCTGCAATCGTTGCGCGAAAACTTCGACCGGCCATTTGGCGCCTTGCTGCTGATTTCAATTGCCATCATTGGCGTGCATATCTGCCTTTCGCCTGTGCTCGTCACCGATGTCATTTACCGCGCTCTCCTGGTGCCGTTCGTGCTTGGGCTTCTGGTTCCCATCCTCACTTTCATCAGCTTCTGGTCATTCCGCTGGCATGCGCCAATCGTGCTCGCCGCTGTTGCGATTTTGGCCTTTGCCGCACCGGATGCAGATGATGTCCGCACACTCAATAAGGAAGCCGAGCGACCGACCCTCGATGAGAGCGTCTTGCGCTGGAAGACTGTCAATAATTGTGTGCCGGCGGCCGCCGATCCTACACTGAAATGCCCCTCGCCGATTATCATAGCGGCCGCAGGTGGTGCCAGCCGCTCGGCCTTTCTGGTGGGCAGCGTCGTGGGCAAGCTGCTCGATGAGAAGACGTCCGCATCGGGCCATGGCTTGCACCCCTTTGATCAGCAACTATTTGCTATTTCCGGCGTGTCGGGTGGCGCGCTGGGGGCGGCTGTGACTTATGCGGCGATCGCCGACAGCGTGCGAGCCAAAGGGGCCTCACGTAACCTCGGTAATCCTCCTTGCAAACGCGGGGCCCACGACACGGAGTGGTTTGCCCCGCATATCAGATCGGCGATCCGGCCGGACACCAGTTGGCACGACTGTCTGCAACTCATTCTATCGGGTGACTTCCTATCGCCGGTCCTGGCTAGTTTGGTCAGTGGTGACTTGGTCGGGATCACACCATTCGGGGATCGCGCCGCGGTTCTCGAGTCCGCGTGGGAGCAGCGTTATGCCCGTTTGACGGGGCAGTCGAATGCGGGAAGCGGGTTGCCGTCGACGATGGCAAGTTCACTCACCGGATTGCGGCAGCGAGGCTTGGACGCAAGTCCAGAAGCGTGGCTGCCGATGCTCTTGCTCACGGGGACGTCGGTGTCCACAGGGCGGCGCATTCTAACCAGTGATGTCGACACGCTGCTGGCTGGAACGCTCAATAAGCTGCGTGGCCGCCTGTTCCATGATGCTTACGATCTGCACGAATTGATTTCGCCTCCGCTCGGCGTGCACGAAGCAGCTTTCAGCCCGGATGGAAAGTCGCTTCTGCTTTGGTATACCGAAGATACGAAGATCCGCATTTTTGATGCTGAAACAGGCGCTGCACGCAAACAATTCGAAGCCGGGCCCGCTGCCACGATCGAAGCATTATGGAGCCCGGACAGTCAGTACATCTTGTCTTGGACGAACCGGTATGAAGCCAAGTTGTGGCGGGCCTCAACGGGCGAAGTGATCGAGACGTTTCCAGAATTGAACACTGTGATGGCAAAGCCTTCGTTTGCCGCGGATAGCCGGACGCTTCTCATTGCCTACCAGAACAAAGTTTCTTGGTGGGACTTGGAGACTGGGCGCGAAGCGCGGCAATTCAATACTCAGAACCTGGACAACGCAGCACTGCTGCAAAACGGCCAAGTCTTACTGACGCGATCCAATGAGGAGGTTGTGCTGTCACGGACCGGCTCTAACCAGGAGTTCGCAAGGTTCGGTGCTGCGTCGGTCAATCTCACGCTCGATGGTTTGGGCATCGTAGGCTGCCAGCGCAACCAGCCCGCCGTGGTGCGTGACCCCAGTTCCGGTGAGCCGCTTTCAACCATCGAGGGGCTTGCGTGTTATGGCGGAATGAAACTGAGCCGCGATAGGCGCTTGCTGCTCGTTGACAGGCTCACGTCAAATGGCCGCTCGGCGCAAGTGTTCAGCTTGGAACCCAAAGGCAGTTTGCTGTTCGAAACGGAGTTTGACAACCGCATTGCCGCCTTCAGTCCTGATGGAAAGTGGTTGCTCTATGCCCCGTCAGGTAAGCCGATTGCGCTGCGCGACCTGCAGACGGGTGCAGAAAAGCAAGTTCCCGGCACTGCCGATGAATCGCGCGGAGAGGTGCTTTTCAGCCAGGATGGCCGCTTTGCTGTCATGTGGCAAAAGTCGTGGTTGGGCCGGGGCGGGGTGAAGGTCATCGACATCGCGGCAAGCGCCGTACTGCCAGAAATCCGCGGTCAGGAAGGCTGGGTGGATGGAGCCATCTTCCATCCTGTCAGTGAGCGCGTCTTTACGTGGTCCGATAACGGGACAATCCGGCTTTGGGATATTGTGAAAGGCGAAGAGAAATTCGTCAGCCGTGGCACTTTCAGTGCCTCTCGCTGTTCGAACTGCGACATCCGTTTAAGCACTGCGGCTACAATGAGCGCCCGTTTCCCCATCATTTCTCCGCACGGCACCTTGCGCAGTGGCGGACGCCTTGTCGATCGCGTCGTTGATGGCGGGTACTTCGAAAACTTTGGTGCTCTGACGGCACTCGAACTGGCAGACGAACTGCGCACCTATGGGTTAGACCCGCGAATTATTCTGATCAACAACGAGCCCTCGGCGGCCGGCATGAGCTGTCTGTCGGGCGACAGCCAGCTCGATATGCCAAATCCCATCCAGAGAATTACGTTCTCAACATTCCGCTCGCCCATCATGGCCATGTGGGCGACGCGCAGCGCGCGCGGGACCCATGCGGCGGTTGATCTATGCTCACGTGCGGGTGGGCGGGAAAACTTCGCCTTCGTGACGGTCAAGCAGAACGGGCGCTTTGCCGATGCCGAATTGCCCATGAGTTGGTGGCTCTCCAAGCACGCGCAGCAGTATCTTGATGCTCAGATCGACACCAATGCCTCGGACAGCAACGGCGAGGCGTTTCGCAATATTGAACGATGGAGGCGTCTGCCAGACGTTCCATGAGGTTGAAACCGGTGCACAGCATCCCAAGTAAGTGTGGCCGGCCGCCGGCCCGCCAGCCTATAAGTGGATGATGGTAAAGCCACTCTGGAGGGCATTTACTTCAACGCCCTAGCATGGACTGTTCATGTCGGACCCCACTGAAGCCGCGCCTGTCTTCGATTTTGACAACAGCTATGCACGCTTGCCGGAGCGCTTCTATTCGCGCACGCTGCCCACGAAAGTCGCCTCTCCCCGTTTGATCCGGCTCAATAAGGATTTGGCGCGGCATCTCAAACTCGACACTGAATTACTTGCGTCCCCGAAAGGCGTCGAGATCTTAGCCGGGAATCGCATTGCGTCAGGCAGTGATCCTCTGGCCATGGCATATGCAGGCCATCAGTTTGGGAACTTCGTACCCCAACTGGGCGATGGCCGGGCAATTCTACTTGGTGAAGTGACCGGACGCGATGGCGAGCGCCGTGATATCCAGCTCAAGGGCTCGGGTCCAACTCCGTTTTCGCGGCGTGGTGACGGCCGCGCTGCTCTCGGGCCCGTATTACGCGAATACATATTGAGTGAAGCGTTTTTCGCGCTTGGCATCCCCACGACACGGGCGCTGGCTGCGGTAACGACTGGCGAGTTCGTATACCGTGATCCGCCGGCACCGGGCGCCGTGCTGACACGGGTTGCCGCCAGCCACATTCGCGCCGGTACCTTTCAGTACTTTGCCGCTCGTGGAGACGCGGAAGCGATCCAGTTGCTGGCCGATCATATAATCGCGCGTCACTATCCCCAGGCGGCGTTGGTGCCGAACCGCTACCTGGCTCTTCTTGAACAAGTCATCGCTCGCCAGGCTGCACTTATTTCGCAATGGATGCATGTGGGCTTCATTCACGGGGTCATGAATACCGACAACATGTCGATTGCGGGCGAGACCATAGATTTTGGGCCCTGCGCCTTCATCGACGCTTACCACCCTGGCACCGTATTTAGTTCGATCGACCAGATGGGCCGCTATGCCTACGCCAATCAGCCGCGCATTGCTCAATGGAATCTGACGCGGTTGGCCGAGACCCTGTTGCCGCTACTGGCAGAAGATAAAGAAACGGCGCTCGCCCTTGCGCAAGGTGCAATCAACGGGTTCGGGGGTTGTTACGAAGCGGCCTATGCCGGCGGCTTCGCCCGCAAGCTGGGGCTGCTGCAGCCACGGCCAGACGGCGACGTTGCCTTGGGCCTCGATCTTCTCGAGAAGATGGCAGCGAATGAAGCGGATTTCACACTAACCTTCCGCGGGCTGTGTGATGCAGCTTGGAGCGCGGATGGATTGGCCGCGACGGGGCGCCTGTTCAAGGACGCCAGCGCCTTCGATGATTGGGCCATACGCTGGCGCCAGCGTCTTGATAGCGAAGGCGGCGACGCACGGGCGCGCCGTGAGATGATGCGTGCGGCTAACCCTGCCTTTATTGCGCGCAACCATTTAGTCGAAGAAGTCATTGCCGCCGCCGTCAATGGCAATGACTTCGCCCCTTTCGAAGCGCTTTTAAAGGTGCTTGCGCGCCCCTTTGAAGATCAGCCTGGCCACGAGCGCTTCAGCCAACCGCCGACGCCCAGCCAAGTAGTGTATCAGACGTTTTGCGGGACCTGAAACGGCGGGCGTTATAATTGTGGCGGTTGGAATGGTGACTTATGGTTTTCCCTGTTTGACCACGGGCCAAGCCATCGCGGAACCCGCTTCGGCAGATTTGACCACGGGCCACGATCCGAGCGGTGGCGCCTCACCCGTCTTTGACGTGTCTCCGCCTTCCGGCTTGGCGGTGGCCTTGATGGCGGCGGCCGATGCACGCTCTGCAGCGTTGGCGGCGCGCTCGGCGGCCGCGGCGGCACGTTCTGCCGCTGCCAGCGCGCGATTGGCGACAGCTGACGCATCTTCACCGGTGGCTGCCTTTTGCGGCGCGGCTTCGGGCTTCTCCTTGTTGGCCACCCGCTCCTTGGCGGCTGGTTTGTCGCGTGCCTCAGTGGAAGCATTTTTACTGCCGGTCTCAGACTTTTCTTTTGCCGGGCTCACGGAGCCGGTCTCGACCGCACGCTTATCCGAACTACGCTTCTTGAATATCAAAGCGCCGTTGGGGCTTTTTTCACTCTCTGCTGCCGCTTCATTAGAGTTTTCAGGTTCACGGTCCTCCGACGCGGTCTTTTCTGCACCGGCGTCTTCGGCATCGTCTTCGATTTTGGCGGCGGCTTTGTGGACTTGAGCGTCGCCGTCGCTATCGTCTCCGCGCCATTTCTTGGTGGTCTGTTCAGCGGTGGCGGCGACATCCTCTTCCGGCTTGATCTTCCGGCCCTTGTCGAGTGAGGCCAAGATTCCCTTCGAGCTTTCGCTGTCGAGCGGCGAGGATTTATAGGTCTGATATGTTACAGTGACCTTGGTGCCCACCGGAACGCGCGGGTAAAGGTCCTGAACGTCCTTATTGTACATGCGCACGCAACCTTTCGAGGCGGCGGTGCCGATTGTCCAGGGCGCATCGGTGCCGTGAATACGGTAACTGCTCGAACCCAGGTATAAGGCATGGGTGCCCAGCGGGTTCATTGGGTGACCGCCGGGGACCCACGGCGGCAAACGCGGATTTTCCAGCATCATTTCGGGTGTCGGCGTCCACGACGGCGACACCTTCTTCATGGAGACGCTTGTCACGCCCGCCCACTTGCTCTTTTCGCGCGGCACGGCGATTGGGTAGCTCAGGGCTTTGCCCGGCTCGATGATCAGATACACGCGCCGGTCGCCAAAGCTAACAATCAATTCGCCCTTGCGCGCTTTGAGGTCGAAACTGACGATGTCGCGGCCGCTGTCGTTGACGGTTTCGTTGCTGCCCCAATCGAAGAAGATCGATTGTGCGCTCGCGGGACCCGAAACCAGCGCCATGGCAAGAACAGCGGCGCCACATGCGATTGAGACGCGGAGCGGGTTGCGAAGGAACATCGTCATGTGGCCTTTCATCAAGTGACCGCCACGCGCCAAACGCGCGCTGCGGCCGAAGTAAACAGTCGTCTTCAAGTTTTCAGACCCAAAGCCGAATTACAGCTCTTCAATTCAAAAAATGTCGTCCAGTTCATCGGTCCAAATCAATGCCTATGCGCTTGGTAAGCTCTATCGGCGTTCCAATTGCTCGAGACCAAAAGACCGGCCAACACCTGCCGGCGGTTCGGTCGGATCGCCAGTTTTACATTCGACGCTCTTCGGATGATTGCCGCATCCGATGTTGCTAAAGTTCAAGCCCTCTGGCCTTGGAGTCTACAAAGGGCTTGTTACAAAGGTCAACAGTTCCAGACGCAGGCTATAGCAGTTGATACGTGCAGCGCAGCATCTGAGTGGGGTTACAGCCGATTTTCAGCCGCCGTCGTGGCCCCTTCGCAACGCCTTAGTGCATGATTTCGCGGCAGGAAAAACTAAACTGCACAATTACGTGCAAATTGAGAAACATGTGCCGCCATAGGCTGCAAGCGGGCATAAGTCGGGGATTGCGGCACCGCTGGCGGGTTGAGCCACTCTCAGGGTCTGCTCAATTTGCGCGAGCCGGCATCGGGTGCCGCTAAGGAATGCGGCGCTCGGACTTTCAATAAAAGGAATGGTAGCGAGACCCAGACTTGAACTGGGGACCTACGGATTATGATTCCGCCGCTCTAACCAACTGAGCTATCCCGCCACGAGGTGCCGTGTATAGGGACTGCCCGCCAGCTCTGTCAAGGATTGGGCGATTAAAGGTTTATAGCGCTTCCGGAATAGCTTGAACCGGTTTTCTGGAAAGAAGAACGGCATAACAAAGAGCGACGAGCTTGTCCGCGATTCGGCCAGAAACGGACAGGCCCTAGCCTTTCAAGGGATTGGCGGGGCCGGCCCCGAAAGTCGCTATTCTGCCGCGTCGGCCGTCATACGGCCCCCTTCGGACTTGGCAAATCGCATCATCGTGAAAATGCCAAACGGCCGCAACGACTGGCGTTCAACCAGTTTGAGTTCGTTGCACACCATGACGCGCGACACGTCGAATACCGGACGCCAGCCGATGAGTTCAGCAAATGGCGCCATACGCCGTTCCATCCAGCCGCGAACACCCTCTTCCTGGCTGAAATGATTGACGAGCAACACTTCACCGCCAGGCTTGGCTACCCGGCACAATTCGCGCATGACCTTCTCGGGCTCGGGCACGACCGTCATCACATACATGGCGACTACGGTGTCGAATGAGCCGTCAGGAAACTGAAGGTCGCCAGCGTCCATCTCGTGCAATCCGCGCACGTTAGTCATTTTTTCGCTCTCGACCCGTTCGCGAGCCTTGTCGAGCATTTCCGGCGACAGGTCGATGCCGGTGATCTGCAGATGCCGTGAGTAGTCGCCAAGTGACAGTCCGGTGCCGACACCAACTTCGAGAACGCTACCGCTGCGCTTATTGATCATGCGCACGGCATGCTTGCGGCCTTCGGTCGATACTTTGCCAAAGGTATGATCGTAGACAGGTGCCCAACGGCGATATGCAACCTTGACGACATCTTCGTGGATATGTCCGATGCCGGTGATCTTGCCACCGTCGCGTTCAATATTGGACGCCGGCCGTGTCGTCACCAAACGAGGTTTTGAAGCCATTTTGGTCAACTCGCTCCTCTAGAACCGCAACTCTAGCCTGAATTCCGGATACCCGCTGGGGCCGGACTGGCCGCGCTAATCAATAAATACTACTTCAACCAACAGGCGTCGCGCGGAGCGATGCCAGATGGTTGTTAGTCCGTGAAACTTGTTCAGGATTGAATGTCCTGGCAATCCACCCACCACCCAAAACTTGCGCTTGCGGAGAGTCATCGGAATAAAACACGCACGCTTGCCCAACCGCGACCCCTTCCTCTCCTGCACTCAACTGCACTGTCACTGTGCCATCATCCGATGACGTAAGAATGGCGGGAGATGGCACTTGGGCCGAACGGATGCGGGCATAAATTTGAGCCCCGCCCTCAGCCGCCTTCCGGGCAACTGTTCGATCCAGCCAATTCACATTTCTAAGGGTGATGCCGCGAGTCATCAATAAGTCACGTGGTCCCACCACCACCTCGTTGCGTTCGGCACTAATGCGGATGACGTAAAGCGGGTCCGAGGCTGGGATTTTCAGGCCTCGCCTCTGCCCCACTGTGTAATTGATGGTGCCGTCATGGCGGCCCAGTTTGCGCCCATCCACGTGAACGATGTCGCCCGGTTGAAGTGCGCCGGGCCTCAATTTTTCGATTACATCAGTGTATTTGCCCTTGGGGACAAAACAAATGTCCTGGCTGTCGGCTTTATCGGCGACGGGCAGAGCCAGGTCTTGGGCGATCTTGCGCACGGCGGGCTTCGACAGTCCGCCGATCGGGAACATCAACTGGTCGAGCTGTCCAGGAGTGGTGGCGAATAGAAAGTAGCTCTGGTCGCGCTCGCTATCGGCACCCCGAAGCAACTGAGCCCCGTCAGGTCCTTCCCGCTTCTGAATATAGTGCCCCGTTGCCAGGTGTGTGGCGCCAAGCTCCCGCGCGGTCGCCAACAGATCGCGGAACTTGATGTCTTGGTTGCAGTTGACGCACGGGATCGGCGTTTCGCCCGCCACGTAGCTTGAAGCGAAGGTTTCGATGACGGCCGCCGCGAAGCGCTTCTCGTAATCGAGAACGTAATGGGGGATTTCAAGCATTTCGGCAACGCGGCGGGCATCCTGGATGTCCTGGCCTGCGCAACAACTGCCCTTGCGGCCAGTGGCTTCACCATGATCATACAACTGAAGCGTGATGCCGATAACTTCGTGGCCTTCGGCTTTGAGCAACGCCGCTGCCACAGACGAATCCACGCCGCCAGACATGGCGACCACGATCCGCTGGCGCTGATCCGAAGCTGGCAAAACCGGTAATTCCGACACGTCACTACCTCCGGCCGGGGCTCTTAAGCGCCGGGCAATCCAGTCATTGGGCGCGAGAAGAGCCCTAACTCTACCCCATAATCCAGATCGCAGCACCTTCACAGATGCAATTGCTGGCAAAATGGTGGCGAACCCGATGATTTTTGTGCACTGCGGCAGATCGCGTCCTGGCCGTTCAATTGGCAGCGGCTCCGAATTTGGAACGGCGCTCGGTCAACTCCGCGGAGAAACGCCCCCATTTGGGGCATTGATTTACGTTTTAAAGGGGGCGATGGGCAAGACGGGGTATCAACCTTAATAGGCTGTACAGGATAGAATGGAGCATGTATTTATGTTAAGTTCACTCAATGGGTTATCGCGGTTTTAAGAGCATTCGGTTACCTTGTTCCTGTGGTCAGTAGAGTGTGTAATGAGTATCATGACCGAACAACATATGAGAGCGCGCGTACGCTACGTGATCGGCCCCGATGGGAGCCCGTTGACGGTCGCTGACCTGCCGCCAAAAGACACGAAGCGCTGGGTTATTCGCCGCAAGGCCGAAGTGGTTGCTGCCGTTCGCGGCGGGCTGCTTTCGATCGATGAGGCGTGTGATAGGTACCGGCTTACGGTTGACGAATTTCTGTCTTGGCAGAGATCGATCGACAAGCACGGGCTGCCAGGCTTGCGCGCGACGCGTTTGCAAGACTATCGCGCGTCCTGAGGCCAAAAACCCTGGAAGTCCCTGAACGGGGAAAATGCGGCTGCAGAGGCTGCATTTTCGCGCCGGTGAGGGTTTTTGCTATGGGAAGCCCTGCAAAGGGTTTGGCTGGCCGGGTAGCGTTGGAAAGCCGGTGCCTGAGCGCCGGTTTTTTTGCGCCTTTGCACGTGTGCGTCTGCCAGAGGTCAAATCAATTCTTGACGGGCGTTGCCGCTTTTACCGGTGGCTTGCTGGCGGCTTTCTTGGCCGTTGCGGGGGAAGCGCCGGACTGTGCCGTCCATCCGGTGGTGACAGGTTCCTCGCTACAACCCTCCTGATCGGCGGCCCACCTGTGCACATCGGCGGTCAACCGCGATGCAAGGGGTTCGGCAATCTTGGCGTTTTCAACGGTTACGTTCGTGCCTTCTCCGCCTGGCTCAATGCTGATGCGGTAGGCCTTCAGGCTGCGCGGGTCGGAGGCAGTTAAGTCGCGTGTGCGAACGACGATCTCGGCGCGCCCCCCCTTAGACGGGGGATCAGCCTCGGCGTGGTAGATATAGGGACCCTTGAGCGGTCCCGACGCCCCAAACCAGCAGGTCAGCGCGCCTCTTGCGACACGGGTATAGATGTCAGTAGGGCTGCCCACCGGCAGGTTTGCACCCTTGGTCAGCGAAGTCAGCGAGGGCAGATCGGGAAGGGCCGGGGCAGCATTGGCTTCGCCAGATGGCGCGGGAAGCCCGCTGGTCAAGGTGGGTGCTCCGCTGGAGGTGCATGCCGCCAGCAGCCACCCGCAGGCGGCTTGAATGATCAATATTGTCGGCGAGCGGCGCATGATAAGGCGGTTCGCTTGGTCCCAATGAGCGGAGCCGGCTTGGTCAATTGGCTCAATTGATGCCCGGCTGGGACTTGACTGTCACGGGACAACGGCTTTGCCAAGGCATCACGTCGCCGCTATCCCCATTTGAAGGCGGGTTGCGTGGCCCGATGACGGTGTGTGCGGACACCCCACCGGCCGCACTTGGGGCCGGAAGGTTCATTATACTCAGCTTGGTATTAGCGCATTGACAGGCCGCGCCCGCTTTCCGAGCGGCGGCGGCGGGGCAGGGTTTCCCGGGCTTCGGGAGACATGGCCCGTGTCAGTTGTTCATCGGCATCCGAGCGCTCGCGCTTTGCGGCTTCAAGCCGGGCGCGCAAATCATCAATGGATGCGGCTAGTTTTTCCCGGCGCTGGTTAGCCGACTTGGCAAACGTCGAATAAGAAAAGTGCTTTGAATCCTTGATGCCAGTGCGCGCCTCTTCGGCGCCAATCTGACGGTCGAGGTCGGCAGCCATATTTTCGAATTCGCGAATCATATGTTCTAGACCAGCCACTTTGCGGGCCTTTTCTTCTGCTGCAAAGCGTTTCAGCCGCAACGCCGTTTCACGAGCCTTCATCGTTCGATACCCCTTACAAATTCGAACACATGCCGGACGGTAAACAAGTTCCGTGCCAGACGCTGAACCGGTTTGACTGGCATTTTACTGCCAAACTTGCCGGAACATTGACGCACGGGAGAATGGAGCAATTGATTTTGCCCATCTCCCGCCATTCAGCCAATGTGGCATATGCCAATTAAGTTGCGGTAAAGCAACGGATTACGCAAGTCTCTTAAATCTTTATATAACTGTGCCAAATTCACCAGACGTTCTCTTTGGACTGGCCGCGAATTCTGTTAGCTGTGGATTCGTAACGCAAAATGGCTTGACGAAGGCAAACCTGCCGCCCCGGCGCCCTTCGAGTCCCGGTTTCGTGCCGGGCCGGAACGGTGCCGAAAGTGGTCCGGAGTGTGTCAGAGCTTGCGAGTGTGCTGAAGCTGGAGACGGGGGCGTCACCGGGCAGCGAACTTGGGGGCGGCGAACTTTGGGGCTGGGTTGAAGGGCAAAATCGCGTTGAGCCGTAAAAAGTGAAATTGAGTGACAATGCGCAATACAAAATTAGGGTTTGTTAACCTCTCGAAGGTAACTTCTTAAAGAATGAATTAGTCCGGTGGCACGTTTTGATCCGGGCTCTCAGTGAGATGTGTTGATATTCGGGGCAAAGGTCCTGGTAACGGGGCAGGGGACAAGAGGAACTAAAGCATGCGAGTCCTTCTCATTGAGGACGATAGCGCTACGGCACAAAGCATCGAATTGATGCTGCAGTCCGAGGGCTTCAACATTTATACGACGGATCTTGGCGAGGAAGGGGTCGACCTCGGCAAGCTCTATGACTACGACATTATAC
>JBEBJD010000160.1:0-13120 GCA_040080075.1 Hyphomicrobium sp.
CTTCAGGCGTTTCAATCGGGCAGATACGGCCATAGTGGGTCGGATGCACGTCGCGGACTTCGAAGCCCGCACGTTCACGCGTCAGGCCGCCCGGTCCGAGCGCCGAAAGGCGGCGTTTGTGGGTGATCTCAGACAAAGGATTGGTCTGGTCCATGAACTGCGACAACTGAGACGAGCCAAAGAACTCGCGCACTGCGGCAGCTGCCGGCTTGGCATTGATCAGATCCTGCGGCATCACCGTGTCGATCTCGACCGATGACATGCGCTCCTTGATGGCGCGCTCCATACGCAGCAAACCAACCCGGTATTGGTTTTCCATGAGTTCGCCGACCGAACGCACGCGGCGGTTGCCGAGATGGTCGATGTCGTCGATCTCGCCTTTGCCATCGCGCAGGCCCACAAGGGTCTTGATGACGGCCAAGATGTCTTCGCGGCGCAGCACGCGCACCGTGTCAGCAGCGTCGAGTTCAAGGCGCATGTTCATTTTCACGCGGCCGACGGCCGAGAGATCGTAGCGCTCACTGTCAAAGAACAGGGAGTGGAACAGATTGGTCGCGGCCTCGACCGTCGGCGGCTCGCCGGGACGCATGACGCGGTAGATGTCCATCAACGCTTCTTGCGTGTTGGAGCTCTTGTCGATGTTGAGCGTGTTGCGGATGAATGCGCCGACGTTGACGTGGTCGATGTCGAGGATATGGAATTCCTTGACCTTCTGCTCCTTGAGTTCGGCAAGCAGCTTGGCGTCCAATTCGTCGCCTGCTTCAGCGTGAATCGAGCCTGTCGACATGTCGACGATGTCTTCGGCGATGTAACGGCCGGCCAGATCTTCTGACGCCAGCAGCACTTCCTTGAGGCCGCCTTCGGCCAGCTCCCGCACGCGCCGCGCCGTGATCTTTTCGCCGGCCTTGGCCACGATGTCGCCGGTTTTAGCGTCTGCCAAATCGGCGAGCGGGGTCATGCCGCGCATCTTCTGCTGGTCGAATGGCAGCTTCCAGCCGCGCTTCGATTCCTTGATAGGAATCTGCTTGTAGAACGTCGACAGGATTTCTTCGTCGTCGAGGCCGAGCGCATAAAGAAGTGTCGTTACCGGCAGTTTGCGGCGGCGATCGATACGCACATAGACGATGTCCTTGGCGTCGAATTCGAAGTCGAGCCACGAACCGCGATAGGGAATGATGCGGGCCGCAAACAACAGCTTGCCCGAGGCATGTGTACGGCCGCGGTCGTGATCGAAGAACACGCCCGGCGAACGGTGCATCTGCGAGACGATCACGCGCTCGGTACCGTTGATCACGAACGTGCCGTTCATGGTCATCAAAGGCATGTCGCCCATGTAGACGTCTTGCTCTTTGACGTCCTTGATCGACTTGGAACCGGTCTCTTCGTTGATGTCGAACACGATCAGGCGCAACTTGACCTTCAGCGGCGCTGAGTAGGTCATATCGCGCTGCATGCATTCGTCGACGTCGTACTTGGCCGGTTCGAATTCATAGCGCACGAATTCGAGCGTTGCCTTGCCTGCAAAATCCGAGATCGGGAAGACCGACTTGAATACAGCCTGCAAGCCAAAGTCGCTCGAACGGCCGCCCGGCGGTTCCTTGACCATCAGGAAGTCATCATAGGAACTTTTCTGAACCTCGATGAGGTTCGGCATTTTCGCGACTTCGCGAATGGAACCGAACTGCTTCCGGACGCGCTTGCGGCCGTTGAACGTGTCAGCCATATCCGCTCCTCATATATCCGCCAGGGTGACGCCCCCAGCATTGATGCCAATCATCGTGCGGGCCGCCGATCCCGCACTTGAATTCAAACCGCGCGACCCGCCGTAGCAGGCCCCGAATTCGATTAGGAACCGATTGAAACGGCTCACCGGAGGCTCCTGAAACGGGGAGCATCGGGGGAAACGTTGAGTTAGGCAGTAGGCAGTAGGCAGTAGGCAGTAGGCAGTAGGCAGTAGAAGATTGGCTGGGTCTGAAAAACCTATTGCCTAAAACCTACTGCCTACTGCCCTTTTATTACTTCACTTCAACCTTGGCGCCTTGGTCTTCGAGCAGCTTCTTCAGCTTGGCTGCTTCGTCCTTCGACACGCCTTCCTTGACGACCTTACCGCCGGCTTCGACGAGGTCCTTGGCTTCCTTCAGCCCGAGGCCCGTGATGGTGCGGACTTCCTTGATGACATTGATCTTCTTATCGCCGCCGGCGACGAGAATGACCGAGAATTCGGTCTGCTCTTCAACAGCCGCAGCAGGAGCAGCAGCAGCGGCCGGACCGGCAACTGCAGCAGCGGCTGAAACGCCCCACTTTTCTTCAAGAAGCTTTGCGAGTTCAGCGGCTTCGAGAACCGTCAGCGACGACAGCTCATCAACAATCTTTTCGAGTTTCGACATGTCTGAGTTTCCTTAAGTTTGAACGTTTGTTGCTGGCGGCGAGACCTTTCCAATCAGATCCGCGCCCAATGATTTTGCCCTAGATCAGGCTGCATCGCTCTTTGATGCCTTCGCCTGAATGACACGTGCGAGTTTGCCTCCCGGCTCCTTGACAGTGCGGGCGATCTTGGTCGCCGGCGCATTCAAGAGACCGATCAGCTTGGCTCTCAGTTCATCGAGCGAGGGCAGCTCTGCGAGCGCCTTCACAGCTTTTGCGTCGAGCAGGGTCTTGCCCATCGCGCCGCCGAGGATGACGAGCTTGTCGTTCCCCTTGGCATACGCAACGGTAGCTTTCGCCGCCGCGATCGGATCTTTTGAAAAGGCCAAAACGCATGGCCCTGTCATCAAACCCGAAATATCGGCATTTCCCGTGTCCTTCAGCGCAAGCTTCACCAGCTTGTTTTTTGCCACTTTCACAGATCCGCCCGCCTCTTTGACGCGCTTGCGGAAATCTGCGGATTGGGCAGCCACCATGCCAGTGTTGTGGGCCACCACGATCACGCCGGTGTTTTTCAACACGCCGTGAAGGCTGGTGATGAGCTCTTTTTTCGCAGCTCTATCCACTTCAGCTACACTCCTGGTTGCGGCCTGGAACTCTTCTACAAGAGTCCCCGGCCAGCGGGTTGCACCTTGCCGCCGCAATCGGGTGCCATACGGCACGACCACGGCAGCGCTCGTCCTGTCCTAACCAAAGCACTGCTTGACGCAGCGGCTGAGGTGCCGACCCAGAAGGTTCAAACCGGAACTCTAAGAAGCCCTCTTGCGAAGACTTAAAAAAATCCGGATCGTCTCCCGTCTCATGAGGGTTTCCAGTTCAACCCGGAACTTAGACAGGGCCTAGCCAAACGGCGCCACCCTGAACCCCACACTCTCGGACAGGCCTTGCGCCAGAACCCTTTTTAAGGCTCCGGCACAAGGGTTTCCGGCTTTGACCCCGGAACGTCTCATTGCTGCAGAGTTTTATCGCAAAACCGGAAACGCCAATTTTGCGAACTCTGCATTGACGCCGCCTCAGCCCGCGGGCTGTGCCGACGCAACCGTCGAAGTTTCGACCTTCAAGCCCGGCCCCATGGTCGAGCTGATCGAAACTTTCTTGAGATAGGTGCCCTTCGATCCGGCGGGCTTCGCCTTCACGACGGCATCGACGAATGCCTTGATGTTTTCAACCAGGGCCTTCTCGGTGAAGCTCGCCTTGCCGACGCCGGCATGCACGATGCCCGACTTCTCAACGCGGAATTCAACCGAGCCACCCTTGGCACCTTGCACGGCGCCAACGACATCCATAGTCACTGTGCCAACGCGCGGATTCGGCATCAGGCCCCGCGGGCCCAAAACTTTACCCAGACGGCCAACCAGGCCCATCATGTCGGGGGTGGCGATGCAGCGGTCGAAGTTGATCTGACCTTTCGAGACAATCTCGACCAGATCTTCTGCGCCAACCAAATCGGCACCGGCATTCTTGGCTTCTTCGGCTTTAGCTCCGCGTGCAAACACGGCGACACGGGCTGAACGGCCCGAGCCGTTAGGCAGATTGCACACGCCGCGCACCATCTGGTCGGCGTGCTTAGGATCGACGCCGAGGTTCATGGCGATTTCGACGGTCTCGTCGAACTTTGCCTTGGCCCGCGACTTGATCAGCTTGACAGCATCATCGATGCCGTAAGCCTTGTTGCGATCAACGCCTGCCTGCACCGCCGCATTGCGCTTGCCGCCGGCATCCCGGGCAGCCTTGATCTGTTCAGCTGTTGCTTTTGCGTTTGCCATGGGATTACTCCACCACCTTGAGGCCCATCGAACGCGCCGAGCCGGCCATTGTACGGGCCGCCTGATCGAGGTCGTCGGTGTTCATGTCTTTCATCTTGATCTTGGCAATGTCGCGCAATTGCGCCATCGTGATCTGACCTGCCACATCGCGGCCGGGGTTCTTGGAACCAGATCCGGGCTTGCCGGTCGGCTTTAATCCTGCCGCCTTTTTGATCAAGAAAGTTGCGGGAGGCGTGCGCATTTCGAACGTGAACGAGCGATCCGAAAACACGGTGATCTTCACCGGAATCGGAGTACCTTGCTCAAGATCCTTCGTCTTAGCGTTGAAGGATTTGCAGAACTCCATGATATTGACGCCACGCTGACCGAGCGCCGGCCCGATGGGTGGCGACGGATTGGCGGCGCCCGCTGGCACCTGGAGATTGATGTAACCGTCTATCTTCTTTGCCATAGGTTCCCCTACTCGATACGGGACCACTTGAAAGCGCGAGGCTTTAAGCCGTCCCAGGGTTAGCGGTCTGCGGATGAAAGCGACGCTCCCATCCTCCCGCACATTTACCCGCTCGAAGCCCTGAGCCTTCCGGCCGGACCCTTACGGGTTTTCAGCGTCTAAGCGCTGAATTCTGATCTTGTTAACTGCCGCTCTTCAAATGCCCTTGGGGGGCCCACACCCCCCGCTTCTGAATTTTCAGACCTCAAGTTGCGACCTTCTCGACCTGCCCAAACTCCAGTTCGACCGGAGTCTTGCGGCCGAAGATCGAAACACCGACCTTGAGCCGCGAGCGTTCACCGTCCACTTCTTCAACTTCACCTTGGAACGACGCGAACGGACCGTCGACCACTTTGACCTGCTCACCAACTTCGTAGATGACGGAGGGCTTGGGCCGCTCGACGCCATCTTTCACTTGATTCAAAATCCGCATCGCTTCGGTGTCGGAAATCGCGTGGGGCTTGTTGTCGGCCCCCAGGAACCCCGTCACTTTCGGCGTATTCTTGATCAGCAAGAATGCAGCATCCGTCATTTCCATTTTGACGAGCACGTAACCGGGAAGGAATTTACGCTCGGCCTGCACCTTGCGCCCGCGCTTGACCTCGATCACTTCCTCGGTCGGCACCATCACTTCGTCAAAGAGGTGTTCTAAGCCACCCGTCTTCGCACGCTCCTTGATGGCATCGGCCACCTTGCGTTCGAAATTGGTGTAGGCGTGAACGATGTACCAGCGCTTGGCCATGGAAACTTAAGTCTCTCTCGCTCGTCAGAAATTCGCATCAAGGCATTCAAAAGCGCTAAACTCGTGGGGCGCCCGCACCCCTTCAACCACCAAGCGACAGAACAGCCTTCATGAGGCGGCCAAGCACCAAGTCCGCAAACATGAAGAACAGGGCAGCCATGGTAACCATAATCAGCACCATCAGCGTCGTGATCCACACCTCTTTCCAGGTGGGCCAAGTGACCTTGCCGACTTCGTGGCGAACCTCTTGGATGAATTGGAATGGATTGAACTTTGCCATCAAAATGTCATCCTGGTCGTAATGCGACAAATCGACACATGGCCTCCAAATCTCTCTGGAAGCCTGCGTCGTCCTAGAATTCTCGTGCGGCACCGCCGCAGTCAGTCCAAAGCCGCACCGTCCGGCTCCTGCTCATCCAAAGCCCAAGTGCTGGCACCGGGCGTAATGGCAGGGGCGGAGGGGCTCGAACCCCCGGCCTTCGGTTTTGGAGACCGACGCTCTACCAACTGAGCTACACCCCTGTACAGCGCGAAATCAGCGCACTGCCACGCAAGAGAGGCGGTGCTTAGCTCAAGTCGCGGTCTTTGTCACGGTCAAGTGGTCAAGATTTTTGACAGGCGCGGCAAGGCAGCGGTCACCGGCTCTCTTCGACCACGACGGCCGTTCCATAGGCCAGTACTTCGGTGACGGCAGCCGCGATTTCGTTGGCGTCGTAGCGCATGGCCAGAATGGCGTTAGCACCCATCGCCTCGGCATTCTGAATGAGCAGGTCAAACGCTTCCTGCCGGGTCTGTTCGGCGAGCTTAGTGTAGACCGAGATATTGCCGCCAAAAAAGATCTGGATCGCAGCTCCGATGTTGCCCACGACTGAGCGAGACCGCACGGTCAGCCCCTTCACCATGCCGAGATGGCGCACAATACGATAGCCGGTAAGATCATTGGTGGTGACGACGATCATGGAGGGCTCCGGGAGTTTGGGGGAAGTTGGATGCCAAAACGACTTGAGAATACGTTCTATCGGGCACTTGGTATAACAACCGGAATATATGGCATAGGCTTAGCCGACGAAGCTCCCCTCATTTTCTTACCTAACTCGAGCGCCAGCAAGAATGGGCAGTCTTCTTCAAGCGTTGGGTCAATTTTCTTGGCTGTCGAAACATTGGCCGATCCAAAACCCTGTGTTGTGTTGACCGCCATCAGCTGTGACGGCAACACTTCCACCGCTGACTTTGCGTCAATGATGCTCACTTGAGCATGCAATTGGTCGAAACCGCCCAAAATCACGCGCGATCCGGCACCCGCACAATTCAAGTACTTAATTGTAATGACCCCTCGTGCCGGAAGCGGACCCGTCATGGCCTCGTTAAGCGACGTCTTCACTGCCTGACCTATGAGAGATTGAACCTTTGCTCGCATGTCCCCTTCAGATAGCGATGCCAGATCGGTCACCGATACGGTGACGCCGTTCATGAAAGTCACGTTCACCGCTTCAATATGGTAGCCGCTGCCAAGCTGGCGGATGACGTCGGGACTTGGCCCTTCCGCACACGAAGTGAGGGATAGACCCACGGCACAAATCGCCGCAATCCGCGCAACGCCCGGCTGGATTTTCACAATTTTTTCCTTCCAACACCGAACGTCGGCCTCAATGGATTTTACACCGGTCCGTACGGTCACCCATGTCTCCGGGCCGAACAGCGTGACTTATGGAGCGGGTGAAGGGAATCGAACCCTCGTCATCAGTTTGGAAAACTGTTGCTCTACCATTGAGCTACACCCGCGATCCTGAAGTGTCGTCAGGATGAGAGGCCATTGCAGGCCATTTCAGGGGACCCTTGATGGCCCTTGATCCAGCGCAAGCACCTGCGGCGGAGCCTCTGATAGTCCGTTTCGCAGGCGATGTGAAGGCCAGCCCTGCACCTTTCCCGCCTGGGGACAGAAAACACGCCTGTTCCAGCCTTCAAGGCGTGTTATGCGCGGCAATCATTCGCGCCGCCCTAGGGTCATTCCGGTCTTAGTTGAATCGTGGAACGACCCTAGCTCTTTGTTTTATCGTGCTTCTTGCCGGAAAAACCGCTCAACCAAGGACCTGTTCATGAGCCGTCTGCATCTTCACACAGAAAACCACCTTACCGATCGCATCGGCTGGCTGCGCGCAGCCGTTCTCGGTGCCAACGACGGCATTGTCTCGACCGCAAGCCTGATCGTCGGCGTTGCCGCCGCCGCGGCCAAGCCTGCCGACATTCTCGTGGCCGGCATTGCAGGCCTCGCGGCCGGCGCTATGTCGATGGCAGCGGGCGAGTACGTCTCGGTTAGCTCGCAATCAGATGCGGAAGGCGCCGACCTTGCGCGTGAGCGTCAGGAACTCGCCGACAACATCGAATTTGAGCGCGAAGAGCTTGCCGACATTTACGTCAAGCGCGGCGTCGAACCCGAATTGGCGCGCAAAGTGGCGCTGCAGCTGATGGATAAGGATGCCCTTGGTGCCCACGCCCGCGACGAGTTAGGCATTTCCGAAATTACCACTGCTCAACCCGTACAAGCGGCCCTGGCATCGGCGGCATCGTTCGCGGTAGGCGCGGCCTTGCCGCTCATGGCAACAGCGCTGTCGCCGGCCGCCCACATCATTCCGGTCGTGACCGGGGCGACGCTCATAAGTTTGGCGGCCTTGGGTGCTATAGGAGCCCAAGCGGGTGGGGCTGGCGTCTTGAACGCTACCATCCGCGTCACGTTCTGGGGCGCGCTCGCCATGGCCATCACGGCTGGCGTGGGCGCTCTGGTGGGGACGCAGGTTTAGGAATTGGCATTAGACACGCCAAAGCAAAGAGGTCAGCTATCGGCCTCAAGCACGGCGATGTCCTCACCAGCATAAACTCTCTTTAGCTGCCCAACGTCATCAAGCGCCATCGCCCACACGTTGCAGGGGCTTGTCATGCGGATTTCTCCGCGGCGCGAGAGCGGCGTGGGGCCGAAACCGATGGTGATGGCATCACCATCGGGCCAGAAGGCGATCTCGCCGTGGTTGATGACGTCACGGGCACCCGGCTCGCGCACACTTGAAACCGCCGCATCGAAATAAATCTCGCGGCCCCAGGTTTGAGCCGAGGCGTAAATTGGCAGAGCCTGCCAAATGCGTTCTGCTGTTGGTGTGTCAAGCAAACGGGCACGTATGGCCACGCTACCCGCACGGATCATGATCTCACGCGACACTGGCCACTCCCGCACATAGCCGTTCAGCACCTGAAGTGCTGATGCCCACCAGCACCCGAAATGCTGATGTCTGCCAGCGCTGAAAACGCTGGTCACGCGACCGCCGCTGACCGCCCCGTCATGCGACCGTCACAGATACCTTCTCACCCGGCGTGACATTCTTCAAGAGGGATAAGTCGTCACGTGTTCTTGCCCAGACATTGCAAGGCTTTGGTAACCTCATTTCCGCGCCTTTGGAGATGGGCGTCGGTCCGAACGCGACAATAATCCGGTCATCCTCGGTCCAAAAACAGATGTCTCCAGGCGAGGCCACGGCTTTGGCGGTGCCGTCGCGGCCGGTTTCAACTGGTGTTTCAAAGTGGATCGACTGCCCCCAGGTTTCAGCGGTCGAGTAAATAGGCAGCTGGGCCCAGATCCGGTCGGCAGTCTTGGTTTCGAGAAGTTCGGCCCGGATCGCAACCCGGCCAGCCGTCACTGTCACCCAGCGCGGGCCATCCGGCCGCTTGGGAGCGCGCGTCATGCTTCCGGTCAGGACACCGCCAAGGCGGCGCAGAAAGTTGGTTGGCATCAGGCGACATAGGCCGAAGTTACAGGCGCAATCAAGGGCCGTGGCTGATATGGCAAGGGTGAAGTCTGATTATTGAGCTTCGTTCCGGCAGGCCACTATTGGTTGAGGTGCCGGCACCGGCGTGCGTTGCAGTTTTGACACTTGATTGAGCACATCGTTTCAAAAGCAGCCCGAGGTGTACAGATTGGGTTGGCGCGCAGTAGATGGCTGGGCTTTGTTATGGCCGTGTTTCCCGTTGCGTGTTTTCTATTCCGGACCGGACCAAAGATTATCGAAAACTCTTGCATTGGGAGCCGCCTTCCTCTGGACAGCAAGGCTTTTAGCTTTGATGTTCTCGCCAGCGCCATCGTGCCTCATTTCCTCAGTGTTGCGAGTAAATAGCCATGCAGATTGTTCCCGATCCGACGCCGCCCATCGAGCAACCCGAAGACATTCCGGCACGGGGCAAGGAAATTATCGATCGGCTGCGGCGCGGCGAACTTCCTCAAATGGTCGATTGGTTCGATCCTGGGCTGCTTGCGAAAGTCGGCGTCCGATCGGTCATATCAGCGACGCTCGGCCAATATACCGACCAGCGGCTCATTCAGGCGGCAACCGACAACGAGAGTGAGCAAGCTCTTGCCGCGCGCTATGATTACAGCGGCACCAACGCCGCGAGAGATGCGCTTCAGACCGAGAAAGACGGAGCGGTCTGGGTCGACTATATCGCCGACCTTGGCGACGGGTTCGAGGCAACCTATGCGATGGCCTATCTGCTGGCCGCTGACGGAATTAAAGTCGCGGAGGAGCCCAATCTTCTGCCGGCAGGAAAACTGCTGATCATGGGCGGCGATCAAGTCTACCCGGACGCCACCAAGCAGGAATATGAGAGCCGCCTGCGCGACCCATATGATTGGGCCTTCACGACCGAAAATCCACAGCGCAAAGTCTTCGCCATTCCTGGCAACCATGATTGGTATGACGGGCTGTCCGCATTCAGCGCATTATTCTGTTCGGCGCGCGACCGCATCTCCGGCGGCATCGGCACGCAACTGGGCGGCTGGCGCTGCCATCAGCACCGCAGCTATTTTGCAATCAAGCTGCCGCACAACTGGTGGATTTGGGGACCTGACATCCAGCTTGCCGATAATCTCGATGATAGCCAGCGCGACTACTTCGACCTGATGGCAGACCAGACCAAGCCGGGCGACACCATCATTCTGTGCCTCGCCGAACCGAGTTGGTTGCACAAGAACTATGACAACATGCACGAGATCAGCATGCTGGCGCGCAAGCGAGGCGCGAAAATCTGTGCCGTTCTTGCCGGCGACTGGCATCACTACAGCCGCTATACGAACGACAAGCTGGGCACACAATTCATCACGTCGGGCGGCGGCGGTGCGTTCGCTCATGCGACGCACGGATTGAAATCACACATCGATCTCAAATGGGCGACGCCAACTGGCGCCGGATCGCGCGTCTCTAGTCCTGACGACACCACCGATTTCAACCGGAGCGAAAAGAATGTCATCGGCCCTGAAGGGCCCGACTTTACCCAGCACCAATTGGACATCAGCGCCGAAGCACCCTCTCGCAAGGATTTTATCCCGTTAAGCTCAATTCCAAAAACGGCGTCGGATCTCGCGTCAACTATTGGCCGCCGGGTCAGAGCGGTGCGCCGTGGGGAAGTCAAAAGCGACGCCTATGTCTGCCATGCGCCGCATATCTATCCGCCGCGCTGGAAGAGCCGGATGTTGTGCCTCAAGAACTTGTTCCTACCGTTCCGCAATCGCGGGTTCACGGCGCTCGTTGGCATCATCTATTTCATCTACGCGTGGGCTTACGTGACGGCGGACCCGCGGCAATCGCCGATCTTGCGCAAGGTAAAGGATTCAATTGCGGTTGAGGCTTCAAACGCCGGTGAAACAATTACCTACATTGATCAAAGGATCAAAGAACTCACCGCCAAAAAACAGTCGCTAACGGCGCGGACTGACACTACGGCGGCTAAGGAAATTAGTTCGGTCGACGGAGATATCGCGGCCGCTGAAGAAACCCTTAAAGGCGCCAAAGACGAGTTGCGACAAATCCACGACCGCCAAAAGGCATTGATGGATGAAGACGAGAAGCTGCAATTCGACACCTTCGTCACCAATGCGCAAAAAGTCGTTGATGATTCAGACTTGAGTGCTGCCGGCAAGCTCGGGCATTTGGCGACGGCCATGGTCAGCTATGCGGTGGCCGATCTCTTGAGCCCCAAGGCGCTCGTTGCAGCTTCAGAGCAAAGTCCATTCTTCGCCTTCCTTCTGCTCGGTCTATGGAGTTTGCTGATCGCCTACGTCGAGTCTGAGAGCCGCATCGTTAAAGTCCTGATCGGCACAATTCATTTCACTGCCCATCTCATTACACTTCTCGTCGTCAGCTGGATCGCGACAAGTTCCAGCGTACCTGTAAAACTTTTGGGAACGTCCCTGCTCGGCACCGGCATCACAAGCGTTGCCGGTGATATTATCCGCATCGGCTGGAGCCTCTTGCTCACCTTCTTTATTGGTGGCGCACTGGGCGGGTTCGTCATGGGCCTATATTGGACACTGACGTCAACGCTTTTGAATATGCACTCCGGCGATGCCTTCGGAGCACTCGGCATAAAGGACTACAAGCATTTTTTGCGTATCAAACTGGAGCCCGGCCGCGCGACGGTCTACGCGATTGCACTCGACAAGGTGCCCGGCCGCAGGGGCTGGCGCTGGAAACTCGATAAGGACGAGGTGCAGCCATCGCACTGCCCGCAGATCTTGCCCATCAAGCCTCTGGTGCCTCGCCTGATCGAACCTCCCATCATCATCGATGCTCAGAAAGTCCGGGCGTGACTGTGCAGCGGCCGGAATGCGGGAGATGCTGGTGACGGCCGGCCACGGCGATGCCAGGCTCTAACCCGCAGCAAAAGGCACCGCCGAGAACTAGAAGGGTAGCTCTACCTCAGCCCGGCGGAGGACCGAACACGAGCACGGCATTGAGACCACCGAAGGCGAACGAGTTCGACATGGTGTAGCCGACTTTCATGGCCCGGCCCTTGTTTGGCACATAGTCGAGATCGCACTCGGGATCGGGCTCGGTGAGGCCGATGGTCGGCGGCACCCATTGTTCTTGCATCGCCTTGATGCACGCGACGGCCTCGATGCCGCCGCCAGCGCCCAGCGGATGGCCGTGCATCGACTTGGTCGACGAGATGGCAAGCTTGTAAGCGTGCTGACCAAACAGGTCTTTGATGGCGTTGGTTTCGTTCTTGTCGTTGATGGTCGTGGCCGTGCCGTGAGCATTGAGATAGTCGATCTTCATCGGCGGCAGCTTGGCATCCTGTAGGGCAAGCCGCATAGCTTCGCGCGGGCCTTCCATATCGGGATTGACCATTTCCTTGGCGTCAGACGTCATGCCAAAACCGCACAACTCGGCCAGGATCTTGGCGCCGCGCCGTTTGGCGTGTTCGTACTCTTCAAGAACCAGAATGCCTGCACCCTCGCCCAGCACCGTACCGTTGCGGTTCTTGGAGAACGGGAAACAACCTTCCGGCGACAGCACATGCAGCGCCTGCCAGGCTTTCATGGTGCCATAGTTAATGACGGACTCGGCCGCACCCGCGATGGCGATATCAACCAGGCCATGCTGGATGTAGTCGCGCGCGATACCAATCGCGTGGGTGGCGGTCGAACAGGCCGAACAGGTTGCGAAGGTCGGGCCTTTGACGCCAAACTCGATGCCTACGTGGGCAGAGGCCGACGAACCGATGATGCGGAGAAGTGTCAGCGGATGGGTCGCGCGCTTGTTCTCGATAAAGAGGTCGCGGTAGGCCTTTTCGTAAGTTGTAAGACCACCAGCACCCGAACCAATAATGCAAGCAGCCCGGTAAGCGTTATCAAACGGGATTGGCAGGCCAGACTGC
>JBEBJD010000324.1:0-13109 GCA_040080075.1 Hyphomicrobium sp.
CGCGTGGATGACCGCCGGGTTCGACGACGCGCAGCGTGTTGTCGACCTCGCAGAGAGATCGTTGAAACTCAACCCACATCATCCCGACTGGTATAATCAGGGCCTGAGCTACGTGTTCTTTTTCGGCGGTCATTTCGACAGATCGGTGAAGTACCGTCTGCTCGTCAAGGAGCCGCTCGCCCTCGACTACGCCTTTCTGGCTATGGGCTACGCACACTCGGGGCTGGCGCGCGAGGCAGAGGCGGCTGCCACCAACGTCACGAGGCTCGATCCATCGTGGAACGCGGAGCGGTACGCAGGCGAGTTTGGCGGCTATGCCGAGAAGCAGGCCGAGTTGTTCGTCGATGGCGCGCGCAAGGCCGGTTTGCCGGCGTGCATTCCCAGTGACAAGATGAAGGACATCCCCAATCTTATCCGCATCAAATCCTGTAACCAGCACCGACAATAGATATTTGGGGTGATACGCCCGCTATCCAAATCGGCGTGATGGGAGTGTGCAGGGAATGTCCGCTATTGGCCCGTTGCTGCCAATCGCTCTTCGCGAACAACCCTATGTGATTGATGGACAAGCGGAAATTTGCGGCAGCCGTCGTTTGGTCGGACGCTTTCGGAGGTATTGCGGGCGTGGATCGCCCGAAAATCGACGTTCGTGACCCACAGCAGCCATCTTGGGTTTGCACAACGTGTGTGGGGCTTGCAACGCATTCTCATCTGTGAACACGCCACGGCAAGCCGACGACACATAGCTCGATCACCCAACTGAGGCGCGGCGGTGTATCCATTCGAAGGTAAACACGATTTGGATTGTTTTTTCATTGCCCGTAGCTCTTGTGCTATCGCAATTGTTAGCCCCATGAGTGCGTCTGCATGCTTTGCAAAAGCCTCGCGATTTCCAGGTGGGATCAGCAGTTGATGTGGCGTGAGAAGAGAGAGCAGCCCACTGAAGCCGTGTCTGCTCGCAGTCCCCGAAGACGAACCGAATGGCTGCTTGTCAATCGGCATATCGCAGTTTGGGGACTGGCCTTTCTGCACTGGCTCCCGGCCATCCTGTCAATCGAGGCGATCTCAGGGCTGGGAGCACGCATTGCGCTCGCTGCTGGTCCCCGCACTCGTCGCCACGGACGTGCCGTCGCCAATATCGCCCGTGCTTTCCCCTCCATGTCAGCCGAAGATCACAACCGCATTGCGCTTGGCATGTGGGAGAACTTTGGACGCACGGTCGCTGAAGGCTTTATCATCGACAAGATAGCGGATGACGAGAGTCGCTTGAACTGCGAGGACGCAGACCAGGTTCGCGCAGCCTTGAGTCGAACTGGTGGTGCCGTCTTCGTCGGACTACACTACGGTAACTGGGAAGCAACGATGATCCCGGCGGTGCGGTTCGGCGAACATCCCATAGGGGTCTACAAGCCGCTCAAGAGCCGACAGGCCGATGCCTACCTGCGCAATCTGCGTCAGGGCCTTTACCCATCTGGTCTGCTGCCAGCCTCCTCTGTCACGCTATTGAAGGTTGCGCGTCATGTGCGCGATGGCGGCAGCATGTGCATGCTCGCCGATCACCGTGATCTGAACGGCATTGTCGTTCCGTTCTTTGGCCACCCCGCGCCTTCAGCCTCGCTACCCGCGCTGTTGAGTATCAAGTACGATATCCCGATCTTCGCGGCCCGCGTTGATCGCTTAGACGGCGTTCGGTTCAGTGTCCATCTCGAAGAAGTCGTCGTAACCCGCACGGGTGATAAGGACACCGACGTTGTAAGGGCGACTGCTGCTGTTCAAGCTGTTTTCGAGCGGTGGATCAGTGTGAGACCTGATCAATGGGTTTGGTTCTACAATCGCTGGCAGACTGAGCCGAAAACAGACACCGAGCCGAGTGCGTTATTTCTGCAAAGCCAACTCCCGCCGAGCAAAGGGCATCGGCCTCCATTGTGATTTTGCCCATCTGGCGGTCCGCACGCGCGCCACAGTTCGTGGAGCGAAACTTAGCTTATAGTTGCGGGGCTGACAGCCAGATCGGCCCACTACGAGTAGCTGCGCTATCAACGATGATGTCGCGGCCCGCGATCTAGATGCGCGCCGTCCAGATGTAGTGCATTGCGGCCACTGCCGGCATGTATTTGGCCGGACTCTCGACCCACCGTACTCACGTGGCTGTATGTGGGGGCCTGTAGTTCAGACGCCGGTCCCGGAGTCACGGACACCGTATAGGTCCGCTCGAGTCGGCGGAAGTGGCGGCTGTCCCCTGGCGAGCTTGGAGGCGAGCGTCTGGAATATGCGGGCCGAGCCACGCTCAAAGGCGAGCGAGCAGCCGGCGAGATAGGCGAGCCAGATGCGCGTGGTCGGCGCGCCCACGATGGCCTCGGCCTTGGCGCGATTACGATCGAGTTTCTCGCACCACAGGCGCGTGGTGTGGGCGTAGTGCCAGCGCCACGCCTCGACGTCGTGGACTTCGAAGCCGGTCTGTTCCATGACCGAAACGGTATGGCCAATGTCGTCGAGCTCGCCGCCGGGGAAAATGTACTTCTGCAACGCCTTCTGTTCTGCGCGGGCGGAAAAGGCCCGCTGCCGGCGCTTGGCGCGGCGCGCGATGGCGTGGTTGAGAAACAGTCCACCATCGGCGAGCAGCCCGCGCACCTGGACCATGTAGGCCGGAATGTTAGCGAGGCCGATGTGCTCGTACATGCCGATCGAGGCGATCTTGTCCCACTCGCCTTTTAGATCCTGGTAGTCGATAAGTTCGACCGTAACCTGAGACGCGAGCCCCTGTTCAGTAATGCGTGTGCGGGCGAAGGCGAGTTGTTCCTGAGACAGAGTGATGCCGTGCGCCTTGACGCCGTAAGTGCGCGCCGCATGACAGATGAGTGCGCCCCAGCCGCAGCCGATGTCGAGAAAGCGCTCGCCTTGCTTCAGGCGCAGCTTGCGGCAGATCATGTCGAGCTTGTCGTGCTGGGCTTGGTCAAGGCTGTTGTCCCAATCGGTGAAATAGGCGCACGAGTAGAGCATCTCCGGGTCTAGGAATAGGCGGTAGAAGTCGTTGCCGACGTCGTAATGGAAGCGGATGAAATCCTGGTTCTGTCCGCGGTGGCGGTCCGTGCCCGACGCATCGCCAGAGAAATCGCGGCTCTGCCCAGGCCGGTCCGCCGGTGCCACAAGGAACGGCAGAAGATGGCGCGCGAGGCCCGCCTTTTTCACGCCCTTGAGGCGCCGCCGCACTGCCGGGTCGCTCACCTGGCGTCCAAGGTCGATGAGCGTGCCGCCTTCAAGGCCGATGTTGCCATGCGCATAGTGCTGAATCATTCGATCGAGTGTCGGCCAGCGCAGTATCGAGGCGATGGTCCCCGGGCTGGCGATTGTCAGTTTGAGATCGCCGCTGACTTCGCGCCCGAGCGGCACCAGACTGCCGTCCCACAGCCTAACCGAGGCGTCGATATCGAGATGGCGGGCGATATCCTGTGCAAGAGTACGGGCGGCAGCCAGCAGTTTGGCGTTCTTGGTCGGGTCCATGGGCATCAGCTCGCGCTTGGCAGCTTAAACGTACCGCACCGAAACACACTGACCGGATGTCGGCAAGGTGCCGAACATCGGGGCCAGTGTAGCTGAGGTATTTATGGGGTCGGCAGCCTGGTGCAGCACCTGCTGACCGTCCTTGCCGTCTACAGTATGCTGTTAGCGAAGTTCTTGATCCTGGTGTCCTGTCCGATGCTGATATCACTGCACTCTCGACGCAATGAGATGCAGGATTATCTCCAGCCCAATGGTAATGAAGCCGAACTTGCTCCCAACTGGATGTAGCATCGTAGTCGCTGGGTTGCGACAAGCCATCAGTTGTGCAGCACTTCCGCAATCCGATCGCAGACCAACTTGTTCCTGACTTCCGCAGATGTAGAGGGTTTCGGATGACGGCCCGCACGGCCTCACCGCGCGCACGGGGGCATAGAGGAGAAAAGCCGCAGTTGGTCAGAACTCTCACAGCCAAGCGTACAATTTATGCCTGCGGCCAACACAGGGATGCCGGAAAGCGTGCTTACCACGTGATGAGGACGTCACTTAGGGCTCAAGCATATAGCTCGTGCCGAAACCCGCAGAATAATCAATAAGGGATATGGCGACGGGTACGATGGAGAAGACCGCAAGCTGCGCATGATCTTCCGGGACAAATCGCTTGTAACGCGGCAGGCGACGGAACAGATCAAGTGCGATTTTCTGGGCGACCAGTTTGTCTGTTAGTCGCGTTGCCAAGCCCGACATCGAAAGACCATAGAGGCGGTAGAAGTTCTCGGTTTCACTAGCGATCGCCAACGAGACCTTGTTGTTGAGCCGAATATTGCCCGCCTTTTGCGAGTTCGCATCGGATGCGAAATGGACAGTAAGACCCTCGTGGATGTAATTTACGATCGTCGTTTGCGGGAAACCGTCTGGACGTATGGTAGAGAGCGCCATCGTGTGGTGCCGCTCAAGCACGTCGATGATCTTGGTTCTTAGAGCTTCATCTTTGAGCATGCAGACCTCTTGGTAGGAGCATACTTTCTCTCCAGGCCCTACTCTCAGGCGGCGGCGCCGGTGTTCGGTATGCGCTAGATCAATCCATCGTGCTCCGTTGAGATTCAAGGCGTCAGGCCATGCCCTTCGATAGGAGTCCGTGTGACCGCTTGTGGCCCTGACCGCTTTTGTTCCGGGCTCCAGGCAACTTCCGCAGCTAGAACTATCGCGTCCCGCGTTCCCGTGACGTTCTTCCATCGTCGGCTATCTGGGGTCTTTCGAGCGTTGAAAGGACAGCGTCCAAACGTCGATCGTGACCTCTAGCAGACACGCAGCGAAGTGTCGTCAATCAATTTTGTCTTGAAAAATCTATGGGCCGACCGGCGCGATCGCATTGCGCAGAGGCTCGCTCGAAATTTGAATCAATCCAACAAATGGCTGACCAAGGTCGAGGATCAGAAAAATTGCACCGGCAGCCGACAGCGCAAAAATGAACAGAAAACTGACAACAAATGCGTTTGGCTCAGCAAATAGACTGTAACTAGCAAAAACAATAGTGAGCCAAAAAACCAGAACCACCAAGAATGGCATCGGTATTGAATTTTTTGAGTCTGCAAATAGGAGAAAACGCGTTTTTGCAAGTTCGGTGGTGACCTGCATTGCCTGGCTTTTTATGTTACGCTGAGCATCAGTTCCAGGAGCCAAGTCCTGTATCTTTATTATTAGTGCTTTGGACTCACTGCTCGCTTCAAAGGGTGAACCCTTGTCGACATCAGATGCATCTTGCCGCCAAATCCGGTCGGTCAATTTGACGATAGCGGGCTGCATGAGAATGCGAGCTGCACCAGCCTCCGGTCCGTATTGCGCTAGGAGTTCGTCAAGCATGATAACATTTGCGGTCAGTTGCTGAACTTGATCACGGTGCGTATCGAATGAATTCTTTGCGGAGGCAATCAGCAGGCTGAGAACAAGCGCAGCAATCGTCCCGATAAGGCCCGTGCAAAGTCTCACCACATCCCTTGTATCCGGGTTGAGATGATGCCCTGGCAGCGTGTTGCGAAGAAATATACCAAGAAGCACGCCGCCTGAGATGCAGGCAAACACGATCAATGATGCTACCCACGCGTTCACAATTCATGTTCCCAGACCGATCCCGATCCCCGGCGTGTATACCACTTGATCTTGCCAAACAATGCCCGGCTGCCCACGAGTACCAGTGCCGCAAAATTCCGTGGGCTGTGCACAACTCATTGGGTTTGAACCAAATGGGGACGTCTACTGCTGGTCTCAAGCGGCTTCAAAATCGGGTTTTTTGAAACGCCGAAGTTGTGATCGCGCATCCACTGGATTTCGCCGATCCACACCGACACGCGCGCCAACTCAGCCGCAAACGGGTTGATCTCGATGCCCTTGACGCACTCCGGCCCGACGCCCGGAAACGCCGGCGGGAGCCCCAAACCCTCGGCCTCAAAGTTGACGCGGAACTCGATGTCCTTCAGTGCCTTCAAAGCCAAATACAAAAAGTTGCCCGAGCCGCACGCGGGATCGAGCACGCTGAAGTTTTTCAGCCGCTCGATAAACGCCACGCGCAACCCCTGCGCCTCGTTGACAGCCTTGGTGCGGGCAGCCGGCGATTTGGCCGATTTAGATTGCGTCAGTTTCGCTTCGATGGCGGTGCGGGCTTCCTCCCACGCCCGCAACAGCGGTTCGATGATAACCGGGCGGATGATCATCATGATCATTTCCGCGTCCGTATAGTGCGCGCCAAGCTGTGAGCGCTTGCCGGGATCGAGCCCGCGTTCAAACAGCGTGCCCATGATCGACGGGTTGATTTCGGACCAGTTCTGTTTTGCGGCGTCAAGCGCGATGCGAATGTCGAGCGCCGTCAGCGGCAGCGCTGTGCCATTTTCAAAAAGTCCGCCGTTGAACCAGTCGATGGCGTCGAAACCGACGCGGCCATGCTTGACGGCCATGGCGTTGAATAACTGCTCGGCATTGGGCACGAATTCGTCGGGGCTCTTCAGGCTCTCGGCCAGCATCCGCTCGAACATCTTCTTCGGCAGCAGGTCAACGTCTTCGGCAAACATGCAAAAGACCATGCGGTTGACGAAATGCGCCACCTTCTCCGGGTCGTGGCCACGCTCGCGCAAGTTCTGCGCGATGGCAACGAACTGCTTGGCCACCTCTTCGGTGGTCGCATTGGCCGATCGGTGGGGTTTCAGTTCGTTGACAGTCTCATCAGAAAACGCATGCTTCAGAACCTGACGCTTTCTTGCGTCGAGCAAATCATCAAGGTCCACGACGTGCTTTTCCTGAACCATGCTGGTCCAGTTAGTGTGAATTTCGATGCGCCGCATGTCCGAGACGATCAGCAGCGGTGGATTTTCGAGATCACTGGCGTAGAGCTTCAATTGTTTCAGTGCGTCTGGCAGGTTGCCGCCTGGACTTTTATATTCCCAGGCGAAGCAGCCTTTCTTCCAGGCGTCGGCGAAGCCGCGACCGCCGCCAACTTTATCGACGTTGATTTCGAAGCCATAGCCGTCACTGAGAGATGCGCCGGTTGGTTTTGGCACGCCGGGTCTCGGGAGCATCGAATCCCACCAGCCGCCAGCGCCAGAACGCATGATCGACCGTGTCGCCATCGACCACGCGAAGGCCGGGCGTGTACAGGGCGGCGGCGAGCACGGCCGCGATTGCGATCAACACTGGAACTCTGATGTTGCGCATGGAACGGATGGCCCGGAACGCCTGAGCAACCGTGTGCCAGATTTGTGTCAGCCTACCTAGCGTATTCCTGACGTGTTCCCGGCGCGTACCCGGCAGGGTTCGCAAATGGGGCCCGGCCGAAACGTTGATAAAACATCCTGATTGGATTGGCTTTTCATGGTGGGCGGTGCAGGGATTGAACCTGCGACCCCACCCGTGTGAAGGGTGTGCTCTACCGCTGAGCTAACCGCCCGGGCCCATGCTCCAGCATCGTCCCGTGGGCGCTCCTTATGCGAAGCGGGAGCGCGCAAGTCAACAATGGGATGCATGGATATTGGCCGTGCCGCTCATCCCGCCCGCGCAGTCGCAGGCGCAGTGCTGCGGGACTTACGTATTGCGGCGTAAGGGCAGGATCTTGGATCCGGTGTTTGCCCCTGCCAACGGCTTTACGCCGGGACTGGACTGGCCCATGTCAAAAGGCTTCGCCACCGGCGTTAACACGCGCTCAGGGACCGGGTCTGGCTCAAACGAGTTCAGCTCCGCGTCTTCAAGCGCCGCGCGGTCAGCCTCGGCCTTGGCTTCGAGTTGCAGCAATTCGGCGGGCAATTGTATGGCGGGAAAGCGTGCTGCGCGCCCGGTCATGGTGGCTCCTGGCTCAATGGTAATGGTGGTGTGATGGATATCGCCTTCGACGATGCAGCCGCCTTTGAGTATGACGGAACTGGCGTGGATTGGGCCTGTCACTTGACCTTCGATGATGATCTCTCTGGCTGCTGCCGAACCCGTCAGATAGCCGTTAGGACCAATCACCAGGTTTGAGCAGGCTATGTCGCCGTCGAACCAGAGGTTCACGACGACCCGGCCGGCGGCGATAAGGCGACCGCGCAGTTGGGTATCGGTGTCAACTGTGAGCACGCGCTAGGCCTCGCTGGCATTGCTATTTCACTGGAGGCGCCGAAGGGCACTAAAACTGTAGCCTCGGCACGCCACCCTCTAAAAACAGACCTTGTTGACGAAATATGTCGTGTATGGGGCGGTCGCTTGCCAAGCCAACGTCAAAGTACAGCCGCGTGAGGCTTCATACATCGGCAGTGTGCCGGATCAAGAAGCGGTAGATGCCTGCCGCGTCACTTGACTCAAGCAATGTGTGGCCTGTTAGACGGCAGAATGCTTCGAAATCGTCGGAAGCACCTGGATCAGTGGCTAAGATCTCCAGCGTCGCTCCCGGGGGCAGGCTGCTCATGGCTTTTTTAGCTTTAAGAATCGGCAGCGGGCAGGTTAATCCCTGGGTGTCGAGTGTCAGATCGGCCATCGTCACGGCGTTCCATTGTGCTGAGCCACATGAATGCGGCTACATGAGCAAATCAGTACTGTGCGGACCAGCCCCTGCATGAGCTCACGTGCACGTCTAATTTATTACTTAGAGCAAACACTTGGACCCGGCAAGCTGACATGGTGCGGCCATTCTCTCCTGGATCCTCTGTGACCACTTGCGCCCGCGCCAAACCAGGTGCGACAACTGACAACGGCCGATTCTAGTGATACCCAACGCGTGTTGTGTCGCGCTGGGTTGTCCAATGCGAAATTTTACGGCCGCAGGGGGAAAACCGGCATATGGCAAGCACCGGAGAACAACGGCGCTCGTTCTTATTTTCATTCGGTCTCGACCGGATCGGGCTCTTGGCGCTTCGAGCGCCATACGTATCGGCAACCCTCATTTTGCTGTTGACGGCGCTCGCCATTCTGGGCGTCTCGCGCCTCAAGGTCGATGATAGCTTGTCAGAGCTGTTTCGCACCGACACCAAGGAATTCCACCAATACGAGGAAATTGACCGGCGCTTCCCGTCGAGCGAATACGATGTACTGGTGGTGGTCGAAGGCAAGAACCTTCTCAAGAAGCCGCAACTTGAGGCATTTAGCCGGGCCGTTGTAGAACTGCAACTTGTTGATGGTGCTGGCGGGCTCGTGTCGATGCTGTCAGCGCGCGACAAGCCCGATGCGTCGGGTTTTGCCCCGGCGCTGGTACCCGACGAGCTTCCCGAAGAGGGCCCAGAGTTTGATGCCATCGTCGCACGGCTCAAGTCGAACGATATCGTCAAGGGCAAGTTCCTGTCGGATGATGGTGAACTGGCGATGGCCGTTATTGCACTCGACCGGGCGGTGGTTGCGGAAAAAACGCCCAAGGTTGTCATTGGTGAAATCAAGGCAACGCTCGACCGGGAACTGAAAGATTCAGGCCTTACCGCCCAGCTGACAGGCGCGCCTGTCATGCAATTGGAAATCCGCAACGCCGTCGAGCGCGATCGCCTCGTCTACAATGGTCTGGGTGCGCTGGCTGGCATGGCCGTTGCCTATTTGTTTTTCCGGCGGCTGTCGCTGACGGTGATTACGGTGCTGGGGCCGGCGATTGCCATTCTGTGGACGCTGGGTGTGCTGGGCGCACTCGATTTCCGGTTGAACTTGTTCATCAATGTCATCACGCCGCTGATCCTTGTGTCGGGCTTTTCGGATTCGATGCATCTCGTGTTTGCCGTGCGCCGTGATATCATGCGTGGCGTGCCGCGCATCGAAGCCGCGCGCAACGCTGTGTTCGATGTGGCACCGGCCTGCCTCCTGACGGCCATGATCCAAGCGCTGTCGATCGTCTCGTTCGCATTCGCCGATTCTGCTCTCATCCGCACCTTTGGCCTTGCCGCGCTTATAGCGGTGACGATTTCCTACACAGCCGTTGCTGTGGTAGTGCCGACACTGGCTGCACTGCTGATCCAGAAGGAAACCGTGCCCGAAGGTGCGATGCTTGAAGCCGATGAAAAGGGCGGCGTGGGCATACTGCAGGCCATAACTGATCGCGTCATGGGCGTGGCGGCGCGATGGCCGCTGATCTTCACCGTGATGGGCATTGCCGCCGTCGCTTCTTCCGGATGGTCATATATGCAGCTGACGCCCATGTACCGGCTTGCTGACCAGGTGCCGGACAAGGAACAGGCGCTGGCCGCCACCAGCCGCCTCGACAAGAAATTGACTGGCGGCAACCCATTGCATGTGATGATCAAATGGAAGGGCGGCAAAGATGCTCCGGCAGGCGAGGGCATTTCGCTCTATGACGTCAGCACTCTGTCTGTGATCGCGCGTGCCCATGAGATCATGGAAAAGGAAGCGGGCCTGGGCAACGTCTGGTCTCTCGACAGTTTGCGGCGGTGGCTGGCGGAAACGGGCGACAGCAACTTAGAGACGGTCAAGAAATACGTCGGCTTGCTCCCAGGTCATCTGGTGCGCCGCTTCATTTCTGAGGAAGAAAATGCCGTCCTCGTCACCGCACGCTTGCCCGATCTCGATGCCAGCGAGATCCTGCCAGTCGTCGAAAAAATCGACAAAGCGCTAGAGACATTGCGCAAGGAAAACCCGGCGTTCGAGATCAGCGTCACGGGGCTGCCAGCTATTGCGGCACGCAATTCAGCCAAGCTGATTGGCGATCTTAATTGGGGGTTGATCGGCGATATCTTCCTGGTCTTCATATTCTTAGGAATCGTGTTGCGATCGGTTCTGGCGGGTGTGTCAAGCATCCTGCCGTCGCTGTTTCCGATCTTTGCCACGGGCGCCCTGTTGTGGTGGTTCGGGCAGGGGCTGCAGTTCGCCTCGATCATCGCCATTACGGTAGCGTTCTCGCTCGCCATCGATTCAACCGTGCATTTCCTCAACCGCTTCAGGCTCGAGGAAGAGCGCATTGGACCAGGTAAGGGCCACGCTCTTGAAGCCCTCAAATACACCGCTCATCACATTGGACCGGCCGTGGTGCTGACCACGATCGTGTTGGCATTGGGTCTTGGTGTCACCATGCTATCGACGCTGCCATCATTGCGTCTGTTCGGACAGTTGACGTCGGTGTGTCTGTTCGCGTCGCTGATTGGTCAGTTGATTATCCTGCCTGCCACTATCTCACTCTATAGGAAGTTTTTCCCCCTTCACGCTTGAGGCCGACCTCAATTTGCGTAGCTAAAGAAAAAGCCGCTGGTCCTGCCAGACCAGCGGCTTTTCAAAACTGAATATTGGTGCCGGAATTAGCGAGCGCCAAAACCGCCGCCGCCAAAACCACCACCCGAAGAGCCACCGGCGCCGCCGCCATAGCCGCCGCCGCTGGGGCGTCCACCGCCCGTACCACCACCTGCGCCACCGCGTCCGCCTGGGCCACCCTTGGCACCAGGGCCGCCACGCGCGACAACCGGCTTATTGGGCAACAGGCCTTCACGCTGTAGCTTCTTGCGAGCCAGCTTGCGGGCACGGCGAATGGCTTCTGCCTTCTCGCGGGCGCGCTTTTCCGAGGGCTTTTCGAAGTGATTGCGCAGCTTCATTTCACGGAAGACGCCCTCGCGCTGGAGCTTCTTTTTGAGCGCCTTGAGAGCTTGATCGACGTTGTTGTCGCGAACGAGTACCTGCAAGCGGATTTTCCTTCGAGAGGGATTGAATGGCAATAAAGCTACGCCCAAGACATGCGGGCGTCAGCGCCGTATGCCTAGGGACGTGAAGATTTGGGCAGTGTCTAGCAAACTCACCCTAAGTTGTCCATGACCCGCGTCGAGTTGGACGGTGTCATTTTGGTTGTTTCACCAGTACCTTGTTCACATGCCCCATCCTGCGGCCTGGGCGGGTCTCATGCTGGGCGGCACCGAAAAGCTAACATATTGTGTTATAAATGTATTTTGAAGAATTCTATTTTCCGGCAACTCTGATTTCCGGCAACTCTGGCGTCGAGGTAGCCGGCGCCGCTCGACGGCTCAGATACGCGCACCCCATCCTCTCGCAGACCTTCGATGTGAAACGCTATGGCTTCGCGAAGTAGTATTTCGACCGCTGCCGAAGTGTCTCCGGTCGCCACGCAGCCTGGCAAATGTGGCAAGTAAGCCGAATAATTGCCGCCAGCCTTTTTCAATAACGATTGCGTAGCACACGGAGTGACACATGGTTTTAGACCAGCTTGTGTCAGTATGCTGTTAAGTGTGCCGGGAGCAATATGCTCGCATGGCTTTCCAGCCACTTAAACCGCCTAGGCTTAGCAAGGTGCTAGAGCTGACGATGACTGCCGCGAGTGGCAATGATCACCCAACCATCGTCGAGTAGGATTTACAATACGTCCCGCACTTTCATGCCAGCATGTTACGTTGAACGCGAGACGTCGCAATATGCGGTTCTAACCCGGTACCTTCCCCATCACCCTATTCACATGCCCCATCTTGCGCCCCGGGCGGGCTTCGCGTTTGCCGTAGTGGTGGAGGCAGGCGCCGGGTTCAGCGGCGATTTGCTCCCAAGCCAAAATGTCGTCGCCAATCAGGTTGATCATTTCCGCGCTCGCCGCCTTCATCGCGGTCGAGCCGAGCGGCCAGCCGGCGACCGCGCGAATGTGCTGCTCGAACTGTGATGTCTCAGCGCCGTCTTGCGTCCAGTGTCCGGAATTGTGGACGCGGGGCGCCATTTCGTTGACGTACAAGACCTCGTTACCAGCAGCATCGAGTACGAAAAATTCAATGGCAAACACGCCCACGTAGTCGAGCCGCTCTGCAAAGCGCTGAGCGATGGTGATAGCCTCGGCGGCTGTTTGGGCCGAGATGCTGGCGGGCGCCACCGAGCGGTGCAGAATGTGATTGCGATGCTCGTTTCCAGTCACATCAAACGCGCGGAATGCGCCGTCCAGCCCGCGCGCGGCAATGACCGAAACTTCCGAGCGAAAATTGACAAAGCTTTCCAGGATCGACGGATGATCGTTCATGGCCGCCCAGGCGTCCCTGGCATCGTCAGGCTTCAGGATTTTAGCTTGGCCCTTGCCGTCGTAGCCCAAGCGGCGCGTTTTTAACACCGCAGGTATCCCGATGTCAGCCATGCGCCGTTGCAGGTCTTCAAAGCTATCGACACTGCCGAAGTTGGCGGTCATGGCA
>JBEBJD010000243.1:0-13080 GCA_040080075.1 Hyphomicrobium sp.
CCGCAGCTATGGCAACAACTATCGCAACCGCGGCGGTAACGGATTCGGTATCTACCTCGATCTCGGCAGCAACAGTTCCGGCTGCAGCTACTCCTATCGCAAGTGGCAAGTTACGGGCAGCCGGTATTGGCGTGCCCGCTACTACGATTGCGTAGGTTAATCAGAAACCGGACTTGGCTCTTTCACGCCCTCGGTTAGAGCCTGGAACGGACGCCCCCAGCGCAAGCTGGGGGCACTCTGCGACGCACGAGTTGGCACCGTAACAATCCATACCGGATCCTTGGCCGGCGTGTCGCGTTGAAGGCGGGCAATATGGCGCCTTCAAATTCCAACATTCAGGAGTACTTCCAATGTTCAAGATCACACTCGCTAGCTTAACTCTCGCCAGTTTCATGACGGCCGGCATCGCACTTGCTGCCGATAAGGTCACCGTCGAGCCTGGCAAAGGACCGACTGAAGCCGTTACGGAACAAGTCCCGGCGATGACCCCGCCTGTTGCTCCGGCCGCCGGTGCCAATTCTGCACCTGTTACAGCAGACAGTGCAGCGAACCCAGCCTGCTCACAGGCGGACTTGGCAGCCATGATTACGAAAGCTGGCAGTATGGCCGATAAGGACAAGCAGCGGATGGCGATGGGCCATCTCGACCTCGCGCAAAAGAGCCTCAATCAGAAAGACGCTACTGCTTGCGCCATGCATTTGAAGGAAGCTTCGGTGAGCATGGGCACAGTGACCAAGTAACGAAGCAATACGAGAGAGGCGCAAATTAAATTTGCGCCTCTCCATTTTCTTTTAACACAGGCCGTATTCTGACTTCGCGATCATTACGGCTATCGTTCAGGGTGCTATGCAGGCCAATATCCAGTGTCTACGTGTTAGTGTGTCTACGTGGCTTAACCTTGCCGTGAACCCCATTCGTTTCTGCCAGTTTATCAGTCAGGCCGTACCGGAGCGTTGGCGACCCGGAACGGCCGTCACCAATGACGAAGCGCCACGCTTCTTTCACAGTTCTTGAGGGGCGTACTTAAGCCAGCCTCAGCACCAAGTATGACGATTCAGCGTCTGTGCAGTTCTGAGCCTGTGCCGTCCTGGATATCAACTTGATCCGGCAATGGCACATGACTGACACGGTAAGCACTCGCACCGGCGGCAGAACAAGCGCAAATAGCACGCCCAATCACTGTGGCTGAACCTGCTGTGATGGAGCGCTTTCAATCTTTGCTGCAGGGCCGAGCACCGTATACAGCGCCACGCCGGCCACTATGGCCAGCACTAGCGAGCCCACCAAGACACGAAGGTTCATGCGCCGGGGTGAGCCTTGCCGTGCTTGACCGGTTGTCAGACGTTGATTGAGTTGTACCATGAGGATCTCCTTTAACATTTTAACTCCGGCAAATGCCGCAGGGTTCCCGTCGCTCCCAAGCCGCTTGGCACGCAGGTAGATTGGCCGTCCTCTCGAACCACTACTCAAACTAGCTCCGCCATGGAACCATTGCGGGCCGTAGCGTGTTTCCACATCACAAACCTGAGCGTCAGTCCGGGGTATCCCACGTGTCAGTACAGCTACCCATATTGATTGCGATTGCTGCCAGCATCGGGGCCGTTGCGCTGGTCGTTGGCTTGAGCGTTGCAATCTACCGCACACCATTGGCAGGCAGACCCGGCCGTACGCCCAGAGATTGAGGAACGCTGCCGTTGCCAACCCCATCGAGACCTGCACACTTGCTCACTCCGGCATTAATGCCAAAGCTGGAAACAATCGCCGCCGCATTCATCATCACTGCGGTGATGGTTGCCTTCCTTTATCTGGGCGGCGATATCCTGGTACCGTTGGCATTGGCAACATTGTTGAGTTTTACACTCTGGCCACTCATCAAGCTTCTGCGCAAACTGGGCGCAGGACGGGCCACCTCGGTTCTTGCCGCCGTCTTTCTTGCTATCGCGGGCCTCATGGTCATGGGCTCGATCATGGCCGTTCAAGTGACCAATCTCGCAAGTGAGCTACCGAAGTATGAGCAAAACCTGCGTGGAAAAGTCCGGGCCCTAAAAGGCGCTTCGATGCCATCACGGGCGATGGAACAGGCCGCCGACACCATTCAGGGACTGCAAGATGAATTAAGGAGTAGTGACACAGGTGCCAGCAGCCCCGGGCCTACACCCCGTGCGCCAGTCATTGGGCCCGGCGCGACACAAAACTCAATTGCCCAAAAGTCCGGTCCAGTTGTGGTTGAGATGCACCAGCAGGCACCGTCGTTCTTGCAGTCGTATCAGGAACTGGTCAGACCGCTGTTATCGCCTCTGACGACCACAGCCCTGGTCATATTGTTTCTGATCTTTATTCTCATACAGCGGGAAGATTTGAGAGACCGGCTTTTGCGTATTGCCGGAGGCTCCGATCTTCAACGTTCGACGATGGCGATGAACGAAGCCGCTGACCGCCTCAGCCGCTTTTTTCTTATGCAACTGACTATCAATGCAGTATTCGGCTTCGTAATTGGCACAGGGCTAGCGCTGATTGGAGTGCCGAGTTCAATACTGTGGGGCATACTCGCCGCATTGATGCGTTTCGTGCCATATGTCGGCACACTGGTGGCCGCATTTTTTCCCATCGCCCTTGCCGCTGCCGTAGATCCCTCTTGGACAATGGTCTTATCGGTCGCCGGACTGTTCTTTGTCACGGTGCCTATTGCCGGGCAAGTTATCGAACCTATGCTGTATGGACAGAGCACCGGACTTTCACCGGTAGCTGTAGTGGTCGCTGCACTATTCTGGACTCTGATGTGGGGGCCAGTAGGGCTGCTGCTGTCGACACCACTAACTGTTTGCCTTGTCGTGCTTGGCAAACATATTCCTGCGCTGGAATTCCTAGCGGTTGTTCTAGGAGACAAGCCTGCGCTCGCGCCCGACCAGCGGCTCTATCAACGACTGCTTGCCGGTGTTGCAGCGGATGCCGTTGCCGCTGCGGACGAAGAACTCCAGACGAAGGGGCTATTGAATTACTATGATGCCGTCGCGATGAAAGCTTTGAAAATGGCCCATCTCGACGCAACTCGCGGCCGGCTCGATCCGGGCGCACAGTTACAACTGTTATCAACGGTGCGCGAGGTGACACTGGAACTCGACGACTATGAGCTCAATGCGCCGCCAGCGGCCATTGACATCGAATCCCGGGTGGTCTCACCGGAACCAGCCGCCCTCGTCTCGCCTGTTGATAGCTCTCCAGTATTATGTTTGTCCACGCGCAGCTCCCTCGACGAAGCTGCGGCTCTCTTTTTGTCCCAGATACTAGTTAGACGCGGCCTCAGCACCCGCGTGATCGCACGCGGCGACGCAGCGTCCCTGACGGGAATCGATTTCTCCAATAATGGCTCGGTGGTGTGTCTATCGCACTTCGAAACTGAAAATCCGTTCCAGGTTCGGACCCTCGTCCGGCGGCTCAAGAGAACGTCACCCAGTACTCAGATCATCGCGGGCTTCTGGCTACTCGGCGATGAACCTGAAAAGCTACGCTCTTGGAAGCAGATATCGGGTGCCGACTATGCCGTGGCAACATTGAACGAGGCTGTTGGATTGTGCCTGACGGTTGCTTCTGGGCGGGCTGCATAGCCCGAACAGTCATTTCTTGACCTGTCGCCGGCGAAGTCGTGCAACAATAGAACTGGCTCCAATTACAAGCCGCAGCCGAAGCTGCGGCTTGTTGCCAGACCCAGCGCAAATCTAGCTCTGGTCAGAGTTTCTTGTTCAGGTATTCAGCCGTCTTATTTGCGCTGTCCTTTACTGCTGCCTTGGCAGTTCCGACGGCCTTCTGTGCATCACCCTTGAATTCCTGCGCGATACCTTCAGCTTGCAGCTTTTCCGATCCAACGGCCTTTCCGACGCCCTGCTTGATATTGCCAACTGCTTGGTTAGCCATGCCCGTGATCTTGTCTTTTGTACTGCCCATAATCCACTCCATTTTTTTCTGACGAAGAGCCCTGCGCATCCGCGCGAGAAGAGTTAACTCTCCGGTCGCGTGTTAAACGTTCAGAATATGCAATTGTTCCGCGTGAAATTACTTGTCTGCATACAAACCGTCTCCACCCGATCCGCGATCGGCGCCTACCATGGCCGTCACTGTCAAATAGAATGGCGCGGCGGCTAGATAGTGGGGACTATCAGCCACCGCCTGCTGCAGAATTCACTGTTGTGCCGGGGGAAGACACAGTGATCCAGCCGTTATTCATACAGCAGCATTTGGTTGTAATGCGCTTATCGTCAGCGGCGCGCCTTATGCGATGCCGATGCAGAGCATGACCAAGCACAAAGACGCAAAGACAACAGTCAGCAATGCCAGTGGCTCCACTCCACGAATGGGATTGTTGATCTTAGTTGCCATTGGCGTTTCATAGCACCGTGGGGCCGGCCGCCGCCTTAAACTGACCTGCTTACGGGCAGCATTTCCATTGAACTGCAATGCCAACATGACAGGATCCTCCTATTTACTTGCGAGCTTGTGTCTCTGGACTAATAACGGTCACAAACCGCCATGGTTCCCGCTGCACATTGGTTAACCCAACCCCTTTGTTACCGGCAGGAATTGCCTTGAACTATTCGCCGCATGGGTCATATTCTGAACACGAGTTTAGTGATTAAATGCTTCAGTATTTCCGGCTCAAATAGCGGGCGCGTTTCTTATCAGTATCAACTGGTCCAGTTTCGATCCAGAAATCGAACAAGCTTTGCAAGTCAACTTGCAGCATGTTTCGGCATAAACTCCGCCTTCAGGGCCCAAACAACAGTTCAACATATACGCCGGAGTTGCCACCGAATTGCCCCACCGGAAATTCTCCAATGTGACTGACCAAGTGCCTGCAGCCGGAACTAATAATGCGGTTCCACAAAGCTGGGGTTCGCGCATAGCCCCTTTGGCACTTATCATCGGCTGGGCGGTCATTACCGCAATCCAATCTATCCATTCTTTCAACCTCCTTGACGAAAGCCGCGCGCGGGCTCGCAACACCCATGACTTCCTTCTCTCGCTAAGTGACTTTCTCGCGGCAGCAGCAAGTGCCGAAGCAGGTCAACGTGGTTATCTGATTACGCAAAAGGAAAGCTATTTAGAGCCCTATACCGATGGTCTATCGGACGTGAAGTCAAGCTTGAGCCGCCTTGAATCCCTGCATACCGGCACGTTGAATGAGCAGTCAAAGGTTGCTGTCCTCAAGAGCCTTTGGGCCGAGAAATTGCGGGGCATGCAGTCTGCGATCGACATTGCCCGCAGCCAAGGCGAGCACGCAGCCCGTGACATTGTGACAGATGACCGCGGCAAGACCGTTATGGATGACATCCGGAAAACGGTGGCGGAACTACGTTTGGCCGAAACTGAAACGCGAATTATTCTGCTTGGCGAGGTCGACACAAATGCCATGCAGATGATAAAATTCAACCTACTGACGACGCTGATCGGCTTTGGCGCACTACTTGGATTCCTATGGCAGGCGCGCCGTGCCGCTGGCAGATTGAGTGCCGAGGTCTCCATCCGCCAATCCGTTGAAGAATTGTCACGCGAGCGGGCTGATCAGGCTCTGCGGGTACGCGTGATGAATAGGGAGCTGCTCCATCGCACGAAGAACCTTATAAGTGTCGTCCAGGCAATTGTCCGGCACCAGGGCCAAGGCACGCCGGAAATTGAGCAATATGTGTCGGGCTTATCAGACCGGCTCGTCTCTTTAGCTGGCACCTTGGATATTCTTGTCCGCGAGCATTGGACTGCCGTAAAACTGGAAGATTTGATTGCCGGACAGCTTGCTCACTTCGCGGAGGACATTACCCGGCGAGTCATTATTTCACCGGGACCTCCCGTCCAATTTACCGCATCTGAAGCCCAAATGATCGGCTTGGCACTACACGAGCTGGGAACAAACGCTGCCAAGTACGGAGCATTGTCCGTTGCCAATGGCCGGATCAATATTGAATGGACTCAAGAGCCCTTCGAAGACGGTTCGACGATCACTTTACGTTGGCTTGAGAGCGGTGGCCCCACGGTTGAAGCGCCATTGCGACGGGGCTTTGGTAGCCGCATTACGGAAAAGCTGGTCGCACGCGCCCTAGATGGCACGGCTGCCACTGAGTATCTATCCAAGGGATTGAACTGGACTCTCACATTTCATCGCAGACGCGAATTGGCCAACGATGAGATTGGCGAGATGAGCGTCGAGTCACGTCTGCACGAAGCCTGATGCAAAAGAGTACGCAGGCCAATTCTTCTAGAATTGGTTTGAATGGAGACTAGATGCGCCCGAGCAACATCAGCGCCACCAAGATCAATAGCACAGTGCCCAAAGCTCCAGACGGCGCATATCCCCAGCCGCGGCTGTGCGGCCATGCCGGCACCACACCTAACAACAGCAGCACGATAACGATTAAAAGGATTGTAGTGAGCGGCATGTAAAACTCTCCCGGCCAAGTACGAGCTGAACTCAAATCACGTTGAAGATGTTGAGCAGAACGATAACGGAAAACGGGACGCCTATAACCCAAAGCAAAAATGATCGCATGACGATTCTCCGCAACTGATTGAAATCAACGCCCCTGCGTCCGGAAAGTTCCCGCACCGCGCAGGGCTGGCACCGGGTCTCCGGCTTCCAAACTCCAAATTGCTTAAATTGCGGAACAAAGATGCAAACTATGCGTTTCCATTGACTGGTTCGAAAATGGGCCGAATATCAAAATGGAGAGTGCAACATGTTAAACTGGGCACTGACTTTTCTCATCGTCGCGATAGTCGCGGCGGTACTTGGCTTTGGCGGCATCGCCGGAAGTGCTGTTGAAATCGCCAAGATCATTTTCTTCATCGCCATCGCGTTGTTCGTTGTATCCACGGTGATCAGCCTGGTAAATGGACGCAACCCACGGCTTCCGTAAAGTTGGGGTCGCGATTGCGGCGCCTCAGTCGAGGCAAGGACCGGTCGCGCTGGACGTTCCGCGCGGCCGTTTTCACAGCAGCACGTGCGAAAAGATGACATACTCAAAAAATGACAGGCGCACGTCCATGCCGCCATCAACGTCCGCACATGCGAATAGCATTTCTGAAACTATCAATAATTTCTTAGAAGTTACGCACCTGACCGGTGCTATGCGCTAGCACGGCCTCCGTCGCCGCATCGGGTCCGAACTCATCAGCCGAGGTAATGCCCAGTATCGCGCTTAGTTTTGCGCGGGCCCGGTTGACGCGGCTTTTTATGGTTCCGACCGCGCACCCCGAAATTGCCGCTGCTTCTTCATACGTCATGCCAGCTGCACAAACGAGGATCAAAGCCTCGCGTTGATCGTCATGGAGCAGTTTCAATGCATCCTGCAGTTCGCACATATCCATGTGCCCATGTTGTTCGGGATGAACGGCAACGCGCGCCGCATGAATGCCATCGGCGTCTTCAACCTCCCGCTTTGAGCGCCGGCGCTCCGAAAAGTAGGTATTGCGCAAAATTGTGAATAGCCACGCCTTTAAATTCGTGCCTTCTTCAAACGTGTCAATGTTCTTGAATGCCTTGAGCATCGTCTCTTGCACAAGATCGTCTGCGCGCTCAAGATTTCCGCAAAGCGAAACGGCAAACGCCCGCAAGTTCGGAATAGCGGCAATGAACCCTTGCTTGACATGCTCGGAACTCAATTGGTGGTCTCCTGGCCATCGAGCTTGTTCAGCAAATCGATGAACTTGTCCGGAATGGGCTCGTTTGCCACCTGATCGAACATCGCCTTCAATTTCTGGCCAATTTGCGCTTGCAAACGTGCATCAAGCCCTTCCCGCTCTCCAGGCTCCGTTCCCATTTGTCCGGTCGTTAGTTCCATAGGCCGCTTCTCCTTGTCCACCGCGCCCTCACGCGGTTGACTGACTGTCTGTTTGGGAATGAGCTGCCCTGGTGTGGGCGGCCTTTTTCCTGATGTCATGTCGATCCCCCAATGATTCAACGGGGAGAGCACCTTCCCCCGAATGCAGAACTATACTAAGTCAGGATCCGTCATAGATAATGCGGAGTTAGGAAAAAAGTTCCCGAAGCAGGAACCATATTTTGAACAATGCGTTCTTCTTCCGGGAAACAACCAGTTAGACCAACCAAGGCTCTACCGGATTTCGAGGAGGTGACCGTATGTCTCTCGCAACAGAAATAGCCCCGCACTTGCCCTATCTGCGCCGTTTTGCACGCTCCCTATGCGGAAATCAAGATAGTGGTGACGCCTATGTCGTTCACACTCTCGAAGCCATAATCGCCGATCCGCCGGCGTTCCCCACTGATGTCGAGCCTAAGATCGGCATTTACCGGGCGTTCGTTCGCGTATGGAATTCTATCCATATCAACAGCCTTTCGAGCTCTGCGCAGATAGAGACCGATGCCGCGCTGACCGATCGCCGTATTGAGGCACTTACGCCGCGTCCGCGTCAGGCATTTCTCCTGGTTTCCGTCGAGGGCTTTAACCGCGACGAGGCTGCTGCAATCCTTGAATGCCCGGCGCCCGAATTGACCGCGCTGATCGATGAAGCGGGCCGGGAAATTAGTGCACAGGTGGCCACCACGATCCTGATTATTGAAGATGAACCCATTATCGCCATGGACCTGGAGACCCTGGTTGAAGGCTTGGGGCACCAAGTCTGCCACATCGCCCGGACGCACAAGGAGGCCGTTTCGGCAGTCAATAAGTTCCGTCCCGGTATGATCTTGGCCGATATTCAACTTGCAGATGGCAGCTCTGGACTTGAAGCCGTCAATGAGATTCTATCATCGGTTCAGGTGCCAGTCCTGTTTATCACGGCCTACCCCGAGCGTCTGCTTACCGGCGTGCGGCCAGAACCCACGTTTCTGATCGCCAAGCCGTTTCATGCTGACACCGTGAAAGCAACGATTAGCCAAGCTTTGTTTTTTGACACCAAGGCCAAATCACCTGCTATGCAGGGCAAGGTTGCTTAAGCCCGCCGTATTTCTCGCCGCGCTGGCACAATTGAGAGTTAACGAAGGAGGCATTGCGGCCTCCTCCGTTCTTGATGGCTTGGCCAGAGTTACGATTTGCCTGAATAGAACGTGAAAGCAGGCGCAGCAGCCAGTGCTTCCTTGGTGCTATCGACCATAGCGCTGATCTTGCCGTCCTTGTCGCGTGCCATTTTTAGTGTGGCAAACGGGATCGCTACATTTTTTTCGCCTATTCCAAGAAATCCGCCGACACCCACGACGGCGTGTGAGATTGCGCCGCTAGTGTCGATGATAAGATCGTTGATGTCGCCGATCTTTTCGTTCTTACCATTATAGACGTTGAGGCCAACGACCTTGGAAGAGCGCCAATCCGTTGCGGCCTGTGTCGTAGCATAACCCACTGAACCCGCCTGGACGGTTGCTTTCGGCATTGCAGCCAGTGCGGCATTGCCTGCAGGAGCCTTAGATTCTTCGGCGTTGACAGCTACAAGACCGGCCATTGTTAGCGCCAGGGCACTGACACCTGCGAGAAGTATTGGTTTCATCATTTAGTACTCCGGATTTTTTTATTGAACAGACGCTTTGACCGCCAAAGCTCTGACCAACCAACGGGCATCACGACAGAAGGTTCCAAAACTAGCTGACCCTTGCTGTCGAGACGGCATTCCGGAACAACTTCAATTCATCTGCGTTCAACTCAAATCCAGTCAGCTCGCAAGGGCACCGGCGTAAAGAAGCTCCATGCGCTACAGCCCGCACATTGCCCCACCGGCACAGATCGAAAGCGCAGAAATTGGTCATGACAAGAAGGCGTCCTGCCGTTTTTTATTTCCGTGTGGCTATGGCAACGTTCGCTCTGCTGTTGCCGCTACTGTCTCTGATAGTTCTGGGATCTGTCTGGCTTTGGCAACAGGGCTATGTTCTCACCTGGGCACTTGGCGCTTGCACCGTCACACTGTTCGTCTACGCGCTGGAACGCTGGATATTCCGCGGCGACTTGCCAGAAACCGCAAAAGGCGCGGAGCCACAAGCAGGCGAAGCCGCCGACCCGGCCTGGTCTGTTCGCGAGGCGGCAGCCTGGGCAGCAATTATCGAACTGTCTAATCAGGTGCGGCCGTCTGAAATCACAAGCCGTGATGAGATTTTTGATTTGGGCGTGCGGTCCATCGAGACTGTGGCGCGTTCAATGCATCCAGGGGAAGAGCATGCGCTGTGGAAATTCACCCTGCCCGAGGCACTGTCACTCATCGAGCGCGTGAGTTCTCAGCTTAGCACCTTCGTCAACGAGAGCATTCCGCTGGGCGATCGCATGACAGTCGGGCAATTGCTTCGCGTGTACCGCTGGCGGTCGGCGGTCAATGTTGCCGAACAGGCCTACGATATTTGGCGCATAATCCGGCTTATAAACCCCGCAGCTGCGGCCACGCAGGAGATCCGCGAACAGTTGACGCGCAGGGCCTACGATTGGGGCCGTGAGGAACTTGCTAAGCGGTTAGCGCAAGCCTATGTACGCGAAGCAGGCCGGGCTGCTATAGATCTCTATAGTGGACGGATGCGGCTGGCTATGAAAAGTGCGCTGAGCACAACAGCCGCGCAGGGACAAGCTGATTCAGCAGCCGATGATCAGGAGCCTGTTAGAATTCTCGTTGCTGGGCTGCCAGGAAGCGGCCGGTCTCGTCTCATCGATGCTCTTCTGGAGCGCCCATTGGCATTTTCCGCCAGCATGCCGGACTCTAAGGAATACGTTGCACACGTCTTGCCGTTGAATGCCAGCAACCAAGCACTCTTGATCGAAGGACCCGACGCCCCCACAACCGCCGGAACGGCAATAAACCGTTTCTATAGCGCCGCCGGCCAGAGTGACGTGATCATTTGGGTGACTTCGGCCACTTCGACCGCTCATGCCGCCGAACGCCAGATTCTCGATGAGGTCCGGCGCCAGTCAGCGAGCCGCATCCGTCGCAAACCTCAACCAATACTAGGTGTTTTAACGAACCTCGATGAAGCTCAAAGCGCGCACATGCCGGGGAGCGATATCTCTGCGACCGCTAGCGGACTCAATGTGCCACTCATGGACATCGTTACGGCGTCAAGTGGCGCCGGAGAGGCACTAAACGTGAGCGCCGTCCGTAGCCGCCTCTTAGACTTAATGCCAGAAGCCAACCGCGTTCGCCTATTGCGGCTCAATGAACAAGAGCACGGTAGCATGAAGTGGAGCCGCGTGTGGTCGCAGGTCGTAAACGCAGGCCGCGCATGGAAGGGCAACGCCAACTGAGGGCAGGCCCTTTTTCACCTGAAGCGGTTTACGCTCCTGGATCCTGGCCACTCATCAAAACGGCCGTGGCTTGTTGAGAGTTCACTCCCGACCCTGGGCCGCTTCACGCTGACCGCGAAACTGCTTTGCAGCGCTCATTCCAACCATGAATGCCGTTGTCATGACTTTCAGCGAACCAAAATAATCGACGGCCTCAGTGGCTTCCACGTTGACGGCGGTGATCGTTTCGGCAACGGGGCTCGACGCATTAGCCTTTTGTTGCGAACGCCAGCGTTCAACCCATTGCTCCACGGCAGGGATGACGAAGCAAAGCAGCGCCAGCACGACACAACCAGCCGCGATGAACACAGCAGATTGAATGGAACCGTAGTGTGGCTCCAGGCTCCAGAAGGCAGCCACAAGTGCGAATGTGCAGCCCAGCAGTAAGACGAGGCCGCCAGCCACAAACCATGCTGCTCGCCTCGTAGCACTCTCTACAACGCCGCCGGTCGCCCGGCCTGCAGCATAGGCTACAAATTCGCCTATCATAACGGTACTCCGTCGGTGTCTGGCTATTGCCTAGGGTGACTTAGCGGCGCGCGAGAACGGCGAGGAAGAACCCCAGTCCGCCAGCGATGCTTGCGGCAGCAAGCGGATTTCGCCGGATCGCGGCCTCAACCTTGTCAAAATTCTCTGATGCGGCATGTCTTACGTTGGCGACCGTTTCGCTTACTTTATCGCCCGTTTCGTTGACGGCTCTCGATACGTCGGCGCCAACGCGACTTGCCGCCTGTTTCACATCAGATTCTGTCATAGAAAAGGTCATATTAAACTCTCCAAAATTACCAGAAGACACCGCATTTAGCGGCTTAATACCAACCCCGCCAGAAAGCCAACGCCGGCAGCGATGAGGGCTGCCTGAGTCGGGTTCTTGCGGATAGATGACTCGATCTCGCCGATCTTCTGCTTCATCTGATCTTGTGCTCCAGTGACCGCAGGTCCCATCTGTTCCGTAGCGAGCTTCTTCACGGCCACAGTGAGGGCCGCGATGTCTTCCTTGATCGCCTCATAGCTATCTGCCGCTTCAGCGGCAGCCGAATGCGGAGACGTGTTTCCTGCAGTACTAAAACTTGGACTTGCCATGGCATTCTTCCTCCAGTGCGATTGATGATTGACGGTTGCACAACTTCAAACGCGCCGTTGGGTAATTGGTTCCACATACTCTGCCGCTGGGCATTGCAAGGGAACTCAAGTTGCTGTCGAGCGTTGTCTGGTCAGCGCCCCATTCGACAGAGTTTCCCTCATCCAATGCGCAAGCTCGCTTGATGAAAACGTTTGAACATTTCGTAGAAAGGTGGGACTTCGATGTCTTCAACCAATTCGCCGCTGATCACACCTTTGCGGGTCAGGGACTCCTCTGCTGACGCAATGGCCATCGATCACCGCCGCATGGCAGAACTACGCAAAGAAATGGAAGGATTGACGCGATCTATTTCCGAAGTCACTTCAAAGCGCGTTACTCAGATAGAGCAACTGTCCTCGGCAGGGGTAGCCAGCCTGCACGGCACCATTGCGACGCAGCCGTGGGCAGCACTCGGCGTTGCGGTCGTAGCGGGTGCCCTGCTTGCGGCGGCAATCGTCCCCCGCCGGTCACGTGAGTTCCGGTACAATGATCCGGCTGCCTATAACTCTGGTGACATTGCAGCTACCGTTCGCAAGGCTGTATCGCGGAGTGTCGATACCCAGCCATTCACGTCGCGCTTTGAAAGAATGGTCGACTCGATCAGCAACCTTGATGCGTCGGCCGTAACCTCGTCACCGGCTTTTGGCACTGCGAAAACTTGGATGCAGGCACTCATCAGCGGTTTTCGCAAGACTTGACGCT
>JBEBJD010000221.1:0-2851 GCA_040080075.1 Hyphomicrobium sp.
GTCATTGTAAGTGCTGCGCGTACCCCTGTCGGCTCATTCAATGGAACGCTGGGAAGTGTTCCGGCGCACGAACTCGGCAAGGTTGCCATTAAGGCAGCCCTCGAGCGTGCCGGGGTGGCGGCTGGCGATGTGTCGGAAGTCATCCTGGGGCAGGTGTTAACGGCAGGTCAGGGCCAGGGCCCGGCCCGTCAGGCCTCTATCGCGGCCGGCATTCCAGTTGATACCCCGGCTTGGTCTATCAATCAGATTTGCGGTTCGGGCCTGCGTGCCGTTGCGCTCGGCATGCAGCAGATCCAGACCGGTTCATCGTCGATCATCGTCGCCGGTGGCCAGGAAAGTATGAGCCAGTCGATGCATGCATCTCACATGCGCGACGGCACCAAAATGGGTGACGTCAAGCTGGTCGACACTATGGTCAAGGACGGCCTGTGGGACGCCTTCAACAACTATCACATGGGCACCACGGCCGAAAACGTCGCCCGCCAGTGGCAGATCACACGCGACGAGCAGGATAAGTTTGCTGTTGCTTCGCAAAACAAAGCTGAAGCCGCCCGCAAGGCTGGCAAGTTCAAGTCTGAAATTGCACCCGTGACCATCAAAGGCCGCAAGGGCGATACGATCGTCGATACCGACGAATACATCAAGGACGGCACGACGCTAGAAGGCATTGCCAAGCTTCGCCCGGCCTTCGACCCCAAGGAGGGCTCTGTCACAGCCGCCAATGCCTCAGGGATCAACGATGGTGCGGCGGTTGTGGTGCTGATGACAGCAGCCGAAGCCAAGAAGCGCGGTATCAAGCCGCTCGCGCGCATTGTGTCGTGGGCCAATGCGGGTGTCGATCCCTCGATCATGGGCACGGGGCCGATCCCGGCGTCGAAGAAAGCACTCGAAAAGGCCGGTTGGTCGATCAAGGATCTTGATCTCGTTGAAGCCAACGAGGCATTTGCCGCCCAGGCCATTGCCGTCAATAAGGGCATGGGTTGGGATACCGACAAGGTCAACGTCAACGGCGGCGCTATTGCGATCGGCCACCCGATTGGCGCTTCGGGCGCGCGTGTTCTCGTCACGCTGTTGCACGAAATGCAGCGCCGCGACGCCAAGAAAGGCCTTGTGACGCTGTGCATTGGCGGCGGTATGGGCGTCGCGGTCTGCGTTGCCCGCGACTAAAGACAATATCCCCTTTCGCCGGTCACGCTTTGATATGTGACTGGCGAGAGGGGCATCCATTTCAATCACATCCAAACAAAAAGGACGAAAGACCATGGCACGAGTTGCCCTCGTTACCGGCGGCACGCGCGGTATCGGCCACGCCATTTCTATCGCGCTGAAGAGCGCGGGCTACCGGGTTGCGGCCAGCTACGCTGGTAACGACGCAGCCGCCCAGCAGTTCACGGCCGAGACAGGAATTCCTGTCTACAAGTTCGACGTCGCCAATTTCGAGGCGTGCGAAAAGGCCGTGAAACAGATTGAAAAGGATGTCGGTCCGATCGACGTGCTGGTCAACAATGCTGGCATCACCAAGGATACGATGTTCCATAAAATGACCAAGCAGCAGTGGGACGACGTGATCGGCACCAACCTCAGCGGGCTGTTCAACGTTACCCGCCAGGTGTGGGAGGGCATGCGCGCCCGCAAGTTTGGCCGCGTCATCAATATCTCATCGATCAATGGTCAGAAGGGCCAGATGGGGCAAGTGAACTACTCGGCATCTAAGTCGGGCGACATCGGCTTCACGAAGGCCCTGGCTCAGGAAGGCGCACGCGCTGGGATCACCGTCAACGTCATCTGCCCGGGCTACATCGCAACCGAGATGGTCAAGGCCGTGCCGCAAGACGTCATGGAAAAGAGCATTCTTCCGCAGATTCCAGTTGGCCGCCTCGGCGAGCCCGAAGAGATTGCACGCTGCGTTGTGTTTCTTGCCGCAGATGGTGCCGGCTTTATCACCGGCTCAACGATTACGGCCAATGGTGGCCAGTACTTCGCGTAACGCTAGTACTTCGCGTAACGCCAGTACTTCGCGTAACGGTGGCCCAATCAGACAGAGGTGCGCTTCTGTGTGATACACTGTTGCCACAGGAAAAATACCAAACCGCGCTGGGAGCATTATCCTTTGCGCGGTTTTTCTTTGTTTTTTTTGGCACCCACTTTTGACTTGGAACAATTCAAAAACATAAGTGTTGACGATGCTTGGCAGTCAAGCAAACGTGGCGCGTCACTACCGTGACAAGTGCCCCGGCAAATCGGTGGCGCCTGATTTCGAGACCTTGAATCTCGTCGATTAGGAGAATTTGGATGACACTTCGCTTTACTGAGCGGCCCTTCGGCCGCTGTATTGTTGCCGCGCTGCTCTCAGCGCTGATGGGCACCTCGTTCGCCCTTCCAAGCCATTCTGAGGTCAATGCGTCGTCGCCTGCCACTGCTGCAGCCGTCGTGGAAAATTACGCCAACCTCGCCGAGGCCGGGTATCAGGACAGCCTGACCGCCGCGCTCGCCCTGCAAGAGAAGATCAAGGATCTTATCGCGGCTCCTTCTACCGCCACGATGCTGGCTGCGCGCGCCGCCTGGAAGGCCGCCCGCATTCCCTACATGCAGACGGAAGTATTCCGCTTTGGCAATTCGATCGTCGATGACTGGGAAGGCAAGGTCAATGCCTGGCCGCTCGATGAAGGCCTTATTGACTATGTGGCTGGATCATATGGCGCCGAATCACCTGAAAACGAATGGTATGCCGCCAATGTCATTGCCAATACATCGCTCAAGATCGCAGGCAAGCTGGTTGATACCTCGCAAATCACGCCGGAATTGCTCAGCGAGACCCTGCAAGAGGCAGGTGGAGTCGAGGCCAATGTCG
>JBEBJD010000128.1:0-12899 GCA_040080075.1 Hyphomicrobium sp.
TACGCCTGACTGCTTTCGCCATCCTATGCGCCATTCTGGGCGGCTGCATGCGCGTTCCGGTTAGCACTCTCTACGGACTTTGGTCCGTGGATATGACGACCGCCGACCCTGGCCTGATGCGGGTCGCGATGCGCACGCCGGTGGGGCTTGCACCGCGTCCGGGAGGCATGAAGCTCACCTACACGGCATGGCGCGACGGCGGTAAAGACAAGCGCGTTTTTGACTTCATTCTGAGTGAGGCGAAAGAGGCGGCTGAACTCGCGCCACTGGCGAAATACAAGAGAAGCGGTGACGTCGTGAGCGCGTTCCGCCTGAGCCCCGCCGATGCGCAAAAGTTGCGCGCTCTACAGGCCGAAAGCCGCGGCGAGATGACGAGCTTCCAGGGCAAACCACATGGCGAGATCGGCATTTTCGCCGATGCGTGCCGCACGGTAGCGCTCAACTCCGGCCCGATCCTGACATCGACCTACCTTCTGGTGCCGCCCAACAATGGATAGCTGCCGGTGCTCGACGACATCGATCTGTGCCATGAATTGAGCGCCGCTGACCTCGCAACCCGCCTGCCGCTTTGTGCGAGCTAATGGGGACCGGACGACGCTTGCACCGGTCGCACAGCTGTGCTCCACACGGCGCGTGAATGAGTAGACGTGGCCGAGGCCATCCTTACCGCCCGGAGATCCTTTGACCCAGTATGTGCCGCTTGCCGCTTTCATTGGACTGGTGTGCTTTGCGGCCGTCACGGGAGCGCTATTTTCCACAGGCACTTGGTACGAAGCGCTGAACAAGCCATGGTGGACCCCGCCAAACTGGCTGTTTTCCATCGTGTGGCCGGTGCTTTACATCATGATTGCTGTTGGAGGTTGGAGGGTGTGGAAAGTTGAGGGCATCGGTCCGGCGGTGGCTGTGTGGGGCATCGGGCTAACGCTCAATGCAGCGTGGTCGTGGATCATGTTTGGCGAGCATCAAATAGGCTGGGCGCTCGCCGATCTCATCGCCATGTGGATTTCGATTGCGGTCTTCATCTGGATTGCTTGGCCTCTCGATCGCACAGCGGCCTGTCTATTCCTGCCCTATCTGATATGGGCCGGCTATGCTGGGGCCCTGAACCTCAACATCTGGCAGAACAACCCTTGACTGGGGGACAACTCTGACGCAGGGGCGCGCTGTTGCTTGACGCGGGCGCCCGGGGGGTGGTCTATCCGGCTAGTGTCCCGTCTCGCAAATGCCGACCAATTTCCGGCGGGCACTTTTCGGCATTTGCGAGACATAAGGGACACTAGAAAGCATTGATTTCTAGTGCGATTCAGACTCCGAAATGCCAAACCGGGCGTGCCGCATTCTTAGCCGGCATTTCGGAGTCATCACACTAGTGTGGTGGTTCAGAAGTTCCCTCTTACTTGCAGCGAACCGTCAAGGGAATTTCTGAACCGAAGCCACACCAGAAAACTATTGATTCTAGTGTCCCTTTTGAATCCGAAGTTCGCAACCTTGCCAGCCGCGCGGTGGATGCGAACTTCGGATTCGGGATACTAGAATCATCACTGACCTCCGGCTGGCAGACACAGCACCGCACGTTTGGGATCGCATGACCAACTCCGTTCTCATTATTGATTTTGGCAGTCAAGTGACGCAGCTGATCGCGCGGCGTGTGCGCGAAGCAGGCGTCTATTGCGAAATCCATCCTTTCCAAAGTGCGGATGCGGCCTTCGCCAAGTTAAAGCCTGCAGCGGTCATTTTGTCGGGCGGACCGGCTTCTGTGACGGAAGAAAATTCCCCGCGTGCACCCCAGGGGGTTTTTGAGTCCGGCGTGCCAGTGCTCGGCATATGCTACGGACAACAGACCATGGCGGTGCAGTTGGGGGGCAAGGTCGAGAGCGGGCACCATCGCGAGTTCGGGCGCGCGGCCGTTGCCGTGCAATCCGAAAGTCCGCTGTTCGAAGGTGTGTGGGACACGGGCGGGGCACATCAGGTGTGGATGAGCCACGGCGACCGCGTCACTAAATTGCCCGAAGGCTTTAAAATTATTGCGACGAGTGAGAACGCGCCATTCGCGGCCGTGGCCGACGAGGCACGGCGTTTTTATGCCGTCCAGTTCCACCCCGAAGTCGTGCACACGCCCGATGGCGCAAAACTCTTGTCGAATTTCGTGCACCGCATCGCGGGACTAAAATCCGACTGGACGATGAGTGCCTACAAGCGCGAAATGATTGCAAAGATCCGCAAGCAGGTTGGCAAGGGCCGTGTCATTTGCGGGTTGTCGGGCGGTGTCGATAGCGCCGTGGCCGCAGTGCTTATTCATGAGGCGATTGGCGAGCAGTTGACGTGCGTGTTCGTCGACCACGGATTGATGCGGGCGCAAGAAGCTGAACAGGTCGTCGGTCTGTTCCGCGATCACTACAACATTCCGCTGGTGCATGTGGATGCCTCAAAACAGTTTCTCGATGCATTGGCCGGCATGTCCGACCCAGAGACCAAGCGAAAAACCATCGGCAAGCACTTCATCGATGTGTTCGAAGCCGAAGCCAAGAAGATCGGCGGCGCCGAGTTCCTGGCGCAAGGCACGCTCTATCCCGATGTCATCGAGAGCGTATCTTTCACGGGCGGCCCATCAGTCACCATCAAGTCGCATCACAACGTCGGCGGCCTGCCCGAGCGCATGCATATGAAGCTCGTCGAGCCGTTGCGCGAACTGTTCAAGGACGAGGTGCGCGCTCTGGGGCGTGAACTGGGGCTGCCAGATGCGTTCGTCGGGCGGCATCCGTTTCCCGGTCCAGGTCTCGCTATTCGCATCCCCGGCGAGATCACCCAGGAGAAACTGGAGATTTTGCGCAAGGCCGATACCATCTACCTCGACGAAATCCGCAAGGCGGGTCTTTATGATGCGATCTGGCAGGCCTTCGCCGTTCTGCTGCCGGTGCGCACAGTGGGTGTCATGGGAGATGGCCGCACGTACGATCATGTGCTAGCGTTGCGCGCGGTGACGTCGGTCGACGGCATGACCGCCGATTTCTATGCCTTCGACATGAACTTCCTCGGGCGCGCGGCCACCCGTATCATCAACGAGGTGCGTGGCATCAATCGCGTGGTCTATGATGTGACGTCGAAGCCTCCCGGCACAATCGAGTGGGAGTGAATATGGGCACCGCTACAACCTGATCGCGGCGCAACGTTCAAGGATTGCTCGACGTTGATGTTAGCAAGTGGGCAGAAGTACGCCCCGGCGCGCCGTTCGGCGGCGCTGAAGGAATGGTCAAAGACTTCAAAGCCAAGCTCTACCCCAACGACCCTGTGCGCTTCGTTGCCGTGACGGCAGCTGGCGCGAAGGAAGTGAGGGTGTTGTGATGAAGACTAGAAGATTTGAATCGTGGGGAAATTGCCCAACTTTGGCAGGGTCATAAATGTCAGTTTGTCCGAGTAGAGAGACACTTGCCATTATCGACGGCTGGCTGCTGACACACAATGTGTTCGCGGTGACGCTTGCGATATCTGCGGCATTGCTCATCTTGGTATTTCTCTTTGGCAAAATCAAGTTTCGTTCGTTTTGGCACCTGTGTATTTCAGCCCCAGTAGTGCTGGTTTTGTTCGAAGCTGAATGCAGCAGCCACATCTACAGAGCCACGCTGTTAAATAGGGAGATTGGTGGCTTTGTCTCTACATTTTTGTTATTTCCAGCAATCTATATTTTTCCAATGGTGTTCATTTCGCACGCATATCTCGTCACAACGGGCTGGAAAGGCGAGCTAAGAAAAAGTGATTTCTTGTGGCTGGTTTTACTAATTGCCACGTGGCTTTTTACGCGCATGACGCTAACAATGGACGGTTGATTTTCCGGAAGCACTCTATAGCCAACGGCGCGTGCGCGCCTTGTAGGCCCGGTATTCGGCGCTAAAGTGTTCTTCCAAGGCGCGTTCCTCGCGATGGATGACAAACTGGTTCATGCCGAAAATATAGAAGCCAAAAGCAGCAAGAGAAGCTATTGGCGACAACACGGCCAGCGACAGCAGTGGCATAAAGAACGCCACGTAAATCGGATTGCGCGAATAGGCGAACACGCCGTCTGTCACTAGATAATTGGGCGTGCCGTAGGTGTTGGCAAGAAGAGAAAGCTTCATATGCCGCTGAATAAACAGAATGGAAACAAAGAACGCAGCGATGGACGTAACCAGTATCCCAACCTCCCACCCCATGCGGGTTACAGTTTGGGTGGTCTGAGGTGATCCTGCCAGCACAAAGCCGGCGTAATAGGCGGCCCAGCTCACCCAGCTCGAACTATCAATACCCAGGAAGGTGCCATCCAACGCAGGTGATGCGGAATGTTGGTCGATCTTGGGTGTCATATCTTGAGGGTTCCGCTGGCTCAGACGAGTGGACTTAAGGCATTGTCCGGTGCGGGGGACAACGGGGCCATTAAACCTCAGCAACCGTAAAATTTGCTGAACAGAGTGGATTGAGACCTGCCCTGCGCTTAGTTTTCGATGAAGTGACCCCGCCGGTCTGCCGCCGGCCGCATCAAAAAGGGACAACGGATCAAACATGATTGACCTTTCTGCCGTGACCCCAGGGTTGCGAGGGACAGCCACTATCAAGACTGGAGTGGCGCAAACGGCCATAGCAGTTGGCAGCGGCACGGTTGCTGTATTTGCCAGCCCCATGATGGTGGCGTTGATGGAAGCGGCCTGTGTCGATTGTGTCGAGCGCCTTTTGCCAGCGGGTTATCTAAGTCTGGGAACGCATCTCGATGTGACCCACTCAGCCCCGACACCAGTGGGACTGACGGTCATTGCCACGGCAGAACTCATCAATGTAGATGGGCGCAAACTTGTATTCCGCCTCGAGGCTCGAGACGACCATGAGTTGATCGGAAAGGGAAGTCACACTCGTATGATTGTCGATAGTACTCGCTTCAACGCCCGGCTGGCCGCGAAAGTAGCGGCTGCTTGATTCGCGCTTGCTTCAGTGACGGCTGGGGCGCGGGCAAAAACAGGCCAGAGGGCATCGTGAACATCCTGCGCCATCCCCTCCCCATTGCCACAAAGACTTGGTAAACAAGGACTACAGATTCGGGGAGGATATCCATGCGCGCGGTTCGAACAGGTCTTTTTTTGGCAGCGGTCTTGGCGTTTGTGCCGGCCGTGAGTGCGGGGCAAGATGCCAAAAAACCCGCGGTTGGTCCTCCGCCGCCACCGGCTCCCGTTTGCGCCAATGCCAACGCCTTGGGTGTTTCGCGCACTGTCGAGATTGACACCAAGGGGGGGCCTGGATTCGGTTTCGAGCAGTACAAGGCTTATGACTTCCTTGAGCCTAAGGAAGTTGTTCTGACGTTCGACGATGGTCCGCAAGTCAATTCGACCAAGGCCGTTCTCGACGCTTTAGCCGCGCATTGCGCCAAGGCCACGTTTTTTTCAATCGGCAAGATGGCCATTGGCCTGCCAGAGATTATTCGTGAGGTCGTAAAGGCCGGGCATACCGTTGGCACCCACACATGGTCTCACGCGGACTTGCGCCGCAAGAAAGTGGAAAAGGAAGCCGAGGACGAGATTGAGCGCGGGCTCAGTGGTGTGCACAGGGCTGTGGGCGCACCTATTGCGCCGTTCTTCCGCTTCCCGTTCCTACTCGATAGTCCGGCCATGTTGAAACATTTGAGCGATCGCAACATCGCGGTGTTTTCAATGGACGTTGACAGTTTTGACTTTAAGAACCGCGACCCGAATGTCATCGTCAAGGTAGTCTTGGAAAAGCTCGAAAAGAAGGGCAAAGGCATCGTGCTGATGCATGATATTCACATGCATACGGCAAAGGCTGTGCCAATGCTGCTCGATCAATTGAAGGCGAGCGGCTACAAGCTGGTGCACATCAAGCCGGCTTCAGCTGCTGAAACGCTGCCTGAGTACGACGCTTTAATCGAAAAAGACGTCAAGGGGTTGCCGTCGGCTGGGTCAGAACGCCCGATATCGAGTGTGGTACGGACAGTCCCAAGCACACCTTAAAAGACGTACAGGTTGCGCCCAAATTACTTGCCTTGCCGCAAATGACGGGCTCCAATGGGTATGAGGAGACCGTTATGACCGGAATGATCTATAATATAGGTAAGCTGCGGTTGCAGGGCGCGCTGGGTGGCGCGGTTGCGCTATGGGCGGTCGTCTGCTTCAGCAGTCCCGTGCGTGCTGAGATCTGTCCGGCTGAGAAATTTGGAGCGGCCGTCGACCATTCTGGTGCATCCTTGCGCGCCTTCAACGCCGAAGCCCAGCCCAAGCTCAATGAACGCATAAAGGCTCTAAAGCAGAAAAAGGGCTGGGCCGACGAAGGGTATGAGGAAAAGGCTTACGACTATTTGCAGAATGAGCGTATGGCCGGGTTCGATGCGCACTCCAATGAACTCCTCATCAAGATCGATACGCTTGGTCAAAAAGGCGAGAAGGGCGGAGTTGACTGCTCAGCGCTTGAGGAATTGCAGGCGGCCGGCAACGAACTGCTCGAGGTCATGAAGGCAAAGTCGGCGTACATGCTGGAACGCATAGACGCCGAAACCGGCACGATGGCATCCGCTGCGCCGCCGCAACCGGCAGCTTCTGAAAAAACGGATACGCCTCCGGCCCAATCGAATGCAGTTGGCAAGAAGCCCGATACAGCCACAGCCAAACCGCGGGCTTCATCTGAAAAGTCTTGGTCTACAAAAACAACTGCTGCCGAACCGCCGCCGCCAGCGGTTTCGGACGCCTATGTGCCGCCTTCGGACCCAGCCGCTTTGCCTCTGCCGCCAAAGGAATTAACTACCGATGAAAGCGGATACACCATCGACGAAATTCGCGATGCCACACGCGGGTTCTTCGGTACCATCTCCACCAATCTGGCGAGTGTAATCGAACACACTTTCAGCATTGCCGGCCGCCCCACAGGATATGTTCTAGGCCAGGAAGGCGGTGGCGCTTTTCTGGCCGGGCTGCGTTATGGCGACGGCCAGCTCTATATGCGAACAGGTGGCACACAACGGGTGTTCTGGCACGGCCCCACCATCGGAGCCGACATAGGTGCTGCGGGCTCACGCACGCTTTTCTTGATTTATAAGATGAAGGAACCCGCGGATATTTATCGCAGCTTCACAGGTCTTGATGGCTCGGCGTATTTTGTCGGTGGCGTGGGGGTGACGCTAATGAAGGGCGGCAAGGTTATTATGGCCCCCATTAGGTCCGGCCTGGGGCTGAGACTTGGCGCCAATATCGGCTATGTCCGCTTTACCGACCGGCCGACCTGGAATCCCTTCTAGGGTCGGTCCGGTTTTGTTTAAATCGCCAACAGATACTAGAATAGGGATCCTTGTCCGCGAGCCGGGCCGCGTATCGTTGGTCCCGCTGAGCTGCGCGTCTTGGCCGTCGCAGCGCTTGCACGAGCGGGTGTTGCTTCTGTTCCAGAATTGAGGCTAGGGGCACCCTTGGTCTGTGCCTCGATACGTCCATCACTGAACTCGATCTCAACATTCTGCCCTGCCGCCAAGGATGCAGCAGACCGGATCATGGCTCCATCGGCATCGCGGACAACGGCAAACCCGCGTGACAAGACACTGTGGTAACTGAGTGAAGCCAGTATCTGGGAGGCAGATTGCAGCGCGCTCCGGCGTGACTGATTGCAGTTGACCATGGCCTGAACGGCGCGGGCATCAAGTTCCCCAATCCGGTCTGCCACTCGCGCCAGCCGCTGGCGTAGCGGTTCGATGCTGATGCGCCCGGCCAGACGCTCAAGCCGGGCTCTGCGCCCACCCGCTGATCGAACCAGTCCTTCCATGCCGCGGCGGCCCAAAGTGTCCAGCCGGTCGCGGGTCCGGCTCAGCCGCATTTCGAGCAGGCGAGGGTGCAGCCGGGCTGTGATGCGGGCATGCTGTGTGGTGTGGGAGTGCGTATTGGTCAGTAAGGCACGGCCAAGCCGGCGCCCCGTGGCATCGAAGCGCTGGCGTGGTGGACCTATGAGGCTTCGCAATGTTGGCAAGCGGCCGCTGGCGCTCACGAATTGAGTGTGCCGCTTTTGCACAAAGCTGCGCAGGGCGAGATCAAGCCGGCCGGAATTGGCATCAAAGCTTTGGCGTGCCGTTTCGGTCTGACGGCGAGAGGCAATCGTCAAGCGGCGGCCAAGGTCACCGGTTTGCGCCACAAGATCGGAATACTTGGGCACCGCCCATTCGGCGGCTTTTGTAGGTGTGGGAGCGCGGGCATCGGCAGCAAGATCAATCAAGGTCCAATCTGTCTCATGCCCCACAGCAGAGATGATGGGCAATGTACTTTCAGCGACGGCCCTCACCACGGCTTCGTCATTGAAGCCCCAGAGATCTTCAAGGCTGCCGCCGCCGCGTGCGACGATCAGAATGTCGGGCCGCGGAATAGGGCCGCCGGCGGCAATGGCATTGAACCCGCGAATGGCTGCCGCCACTTCGGCGCTCGAGCCTTCGCCTTGCACGCGTGCGGGCCAAATAATGACGCGCGTCGGGAAGCGCTCGGTGAAGCCAGCCAGCATGTCGCGGATGACGGCACCTGTCGGGCTCGTCACCACGCCAACGACCCTTGGCAAGAATGGTATGGGACGCTTGCGCTCGGGCGCAAAAAGTCCCTCCCCAGCGAGCCGCTTTTTGCGTTCTTCCAGCTGCACCATCAAGGCGCCGATTCCGGCAGGCTCAAGGGCTTCTATGACGATCTGATATTTGGAGGAGCCAGGGAAGGACGATATTTTGCCTGTGGCAATGACTTCCATGCCCTCCTCGGGCCGGATGCGAAGCTTGCCGTAAACGCCCTTCCAGATAACGGCCTCGACTTTCGATTTATCGTCCTTGAGAGCGAAATAGCAATGGCCAGAAGAATGGGGGCCGCGAAAACCGGAGACTTCGCCGCGCAGCCGCACATAGCCGAAGCCTTCCTCTAGCGCTCGTTTGATGGCATTGGCCAGTTCCGAAACCGAAAATTCTGCCACATTAGCTTGCGGACTGGTGCGGGATTTGGGGGGGATTTCCGTCACGAAAGGCCTTCACGTTGCAGCTTTGCTATCGAATCGAGCGGCGCTCAGTGTATTCAAGCTTGAACTTATACGAGTCTTTGCGCTTGAAAGCGGGCAACGTCCTAGCCTTCAACAATTAACCCCTTGAAACATCCGCAACGAACAGGCGTTAGGCATGAACATTCTATTGATTGGCTCTGGCGGGCGCGAGCATGCCCTGGGGATGGCCCTTCGTAAGTCTACCCGTTGCGGTGAACTCTACTGCGCGCCTGGAAATGCTGGGATTGCCAGCGTTGCAACTTGCGTCGTGCTCGATGCGGCTGATCATGAGGCGGTGATTGCTTTTTGCAGAGCCAAGGATATTGGATTCGTTGTGGTGGGACCCGAAGGGCCCCTCGTCGGCGGTTTGACGGATGCGCTGCTTGATGCCGGCATCAAGCACTTTGGCCCCTCGTCGCGGGCTGCGCAGTTGGAAGGGTCCAAGGGGTTCACAAAAGATCTATGCCGTGAGTTCAACATACCAACGGCGGCGTACGAACGCTTTTCTAACGCAAGTGACGCGCGCGCCTATCTCACGCGGCAATCTGTGCCAATCGTCGTCAAGGCCGATGGACTTGCAGCCGGCAAGGGAGTGGTTATCGCCACTACGCTTGCCGAGGCAGAGGCTGCTATTGAAGCGTGTTTTTCAGGAGCATTTGGAGCGGCTGGTGCAGAAGTTGTCATCGAGGAATTCATGGAGGGTGAAGAAGCGAGCTTCTTTGCGCTATGTGATGGCCGTCACGTCCTGCAACTTGCCACCGCACAAGATCACAAGCGCGCTGGTGAAGGTGATACGGGACCCAACACAGGCGGTATGGGTGCCTATTCGCCCGCTCCAGTAATGACACCAGAACTCGTTCAGCGCACATTGACCACAATTATTGAACCCACTGTGGCGGGCATGGCATCGCGCGGGATGCCTTTCAAGGGGGTCTTATTTGCTGGCCTGATGATCACCAGGGAGGGGCCCAAACTCATTGAATACAACGCGAGGTTTGGCGATCCTGAAACGCAAGTTCTCATGATGCGATTGAAATCGGACCTGCTCGAGCTGCTGCTCGCGACGGCTGATGACACGCTCAATCAAAAGACGGCTGAATGGAGTGATGACGCGGCACTTACGGTTGTTTTGGCTGCCAATGGTTATCCAGGTACTGCGCAGACTGGGACAGTGATCCGCGGCGTCGAAGCAGCTAGTCAACTAAATCAGGTGCAGATTTTTCATGCTGGCACCACGCGCGACGCCACTGGCCAACTGGTTGCCGCGGGCGGACGGGTGCTCAATGTAACGGCGCTTGGCCCAACGGTGGCCGAGGCCCAAAAGCGGGCTTATGACGCCGTCAAAAAAATCGATTGGCCGGGTGGGTTCTGCCGGTCAGACATCGGCTGGCGAGCGATTGAACGAAGGATTTGAAACGGCCCTATCGGGCGATAGTGCCCAGTTTTCTAGTGGCATATGTCAACGACGCCCGGCAAAATAAGTGGTGGGTCTTTATTCAGGGGCAAATGGACGCCGGGCAGGCAGCGCATCTGAAATCCATCCTGGTCCTTCCCTGGTCCTTCAAAATCAATCCTCAATGGTAGAAAATAGAAAGAGCCCGGCACGACGGCTCACGCCGCCCTACCGGGCTCATGGATCGAAGGCGATGCGCTATTGCGACCCGGCTGTCGAGCGATTGGCGCGATTGGGATAAAATCCCGGTTGGCCAGCTCTGCCGAAGGCTCGCGTGCGATGCCCTATCCCGATCACGTCAGGGTTTCGCGGATTCCCTGCCCTGTTCACCAAGCATCCAGTTTTCCGAAGTCTTGCCATGTCCAGCGTCATACCGAACTCAATCTTCACGATCGAAGACTGTAAAGCCGGGAGCTGCAGACAACACAGACCAGAAAAGCCAGCTGTTCAACCGAACAACACAAGCATTCGCGTACAATGTTCAAATTTTTGGATTTGTGTTCAAGTCAGATTGCTGGGCAATTACTGCCTTGAGCACTTAGTTGCTACCAGGTGGAGTCATTATCGTAGACCTCCTTGGAAGGAATACATGAATGTTGCGCTCACATTCGCCGGCTGTCAATGCAATTCGCTGCTGCAGATGCGAGACATTCAATTCATGTCCCAAGGGTCTTTGCGCACGGTTAACCCAGCGTAAACGGCGCACTGATAATTTTGCAATTGATCAAGTGCCTGGCGCGAAGGTTCGCGCTGGAGCTGCCGTATAGGTTTGCACAAGAGGCGCCGGTGTCATGAAAACGTTACTCGGCTTTTTCTCAATGCTGGCCTTGGGTTTCGTCGTGGCCACTTGGATCGCCGTTGTGGGCACGGGGCCTGTCGCGCAATATCCCGGCGCTGCGATGAATGCGAGCGCCGGCATGAGTTTCGACTACGGATCGGTCCTGTTGGGGCTCGTTATTGGACTTATCTTGCCGATTTTCGGGCGCTTCTCATGGGCTGATCTCCCCCGCCGGGCGATCATGTGGGTGCTCAACAACGAGCGCAATTTCTACCGGGCGGGAATGGCTGCCGTGCTTGTGGGCGTGTTGATTTTTTATTGAAGATCACGGCGTTTCAACGTTTCTCGTTCCGTCTGTTTCAAGAAGGCGGGCGTGTCTTGCCGGAGGCAATTCCTGCAACGTGGGAGTGGAGCGCGTTCCGCGCGACTCGAGCGTCCGGTAGAGAAGTTGCGAACCGCCGTACCAGACCTGCATCCCATCTCACGCAACGCGACGCCTCATGATACACCCTCTCCCTTGTGAAACGGGATGGGCCGAGTGTACGGGCGCGGCAGAGGTGCGGGGGCAATGTTTTTTTCGGAAGGTGCACGCCTCGCAATTTAATTGCGGCTCTCTACAGAGGGAGCGGACGTTGAGTCACTCGGCATCGACCTTCGCGACGAGACGGTTCCGAAAGTCCGCCCGGCCTTCGGCTTCTGCCAATGCGAACAGAAGCGAACTGGGCCACGTGCGGATTACGCCAGGCAGCGTCGATCAATCGTGACGTGTTGCTCAAGTCGCGTAGTTGTTCCCAGAGAGCGCATAAAATTTCTTGCCTAGTGTGTCAGACATGCCGAACCTCGTCGGGAGCACACTCATTGACTCCGGCGGCCGCTCGTTCACCCATCCAGGACAACGGAAGGTCATTTTGTTCATGGGAACCGTCGTCCGCTGACAGTAATAGGCTCAAGGCTTCAGTCGCTTTAACTCGGCAATGGCCGCGATGGACGCCGGAAAATCCTTGTCGCAGGTCGCGACGGCTGCCTTGAGGCCTGCCTCAGCCTCGGGCTGGTTGCCCTTCAGCAAATGCCATTGCCCGATGTAGAACTGCGCCTCGCAGCGGTCATCCGGCGTGGCGGCCGCGTCGAGCATGGCGGCTGGGGAGCGCTTTCCGAGATAAAGCTCCGTCACTGCGAAGGGCCAGTCCTTGGTCTTGAGACGTGCGGCATTCGATTCCAACTCGGCCTCCGCCGCCTCGCCGATCCGAGTCCTCGCTAGAAAGCGCAACAACACAGAGTAGGCGCCGTCTCCCAGCTGGATTGCCGTCAACAAGTCGGCGGCTGCATTTTTGAAGTCGCCCTTGGAGAACCGCGCGAGGCCGCGCTCACCAGCGTGGTTGGCGTCCTTCGGATCGTTCTCGATCGCTTTGTCATAGTCGGCGATCGCTTTGTCGAGTTCACCCTCCATGAGGAACATGTGCGCCCGGTGCCGGTAGACTTCATCCGATTTAGGATCGAGTTCGATGGCCTTGGTGTAGTCGGCGATCGCCCGGGCGTCATCGCCCTTGGCGCGATAGCTGGTGCCGCGGTTGTTGTAGGCGTTGGCGAAATTCGGGGCGAGCGCGATGACCTTGGTGTAGTCGGCGATCGCCCGGTCGTGGTCGCCCTTGGCAC
>JBEBJD010000135.1:0-12823 GCA_040080075.1 Hyphomicrobium sp.
GGCTGCCACTTCACCCGATGAATTGGGTGGGGGAAAACTGGGCCGGGACTGGGCGCGGATAAGCGCTCTTGCAAAGGCAGGACGGGCGGGGTTCGCGGGCACCTCGGCGGCCTGAGCGTCTATGATTTGTCCCTCAATCTCTTCGCGGATTGCCGCAAGTGCCGGCCGGGGATCAACCCCGGCAAGCGCCGTGAAGCCAGATACAACCAGCACTGTCTCCGGCCAGGATGGCAACCCGTCAAACTCCCCCCGCTCAAGCGCATCAATGACCGACGGAAACGTGTGCAAGCGCTGCGCGAGTTGAAGCTGGCTCAACCCTGCAATCAGCCGAATGCGCCGGAATAACTCCCCGGTCTCGTGACGGGTCTCGTGCACGGGCAGTTTGGCGCCAGTAACGGCATGAGGACGCGCGGCTGTAACCTGACGCAAGGCCTGAACAGCGGGCAACTGCACAGCTTGGCGCCGTTCTGGCAGCCTCTGCGGTAGCCTGGCGGGGCCGACCCCGTCACTGACCGGCGTTGAACGCATTACACCCCGAACGCACACGCGCGCAATTTGCGCTAAACTGTTGAAGGCGTTTTATCCCTCGGCGCCAAGTGAAGCCAGAAAACAGCGCCATGTCAAAGCGAATAGCTGAACCAACGCCCCATCTGCGAGCCCCTATTGGTGTCACCCATTGGGTCACCGTCCCATCGTTCGTACTCTTGAAACTTTTTGCAAGGTAAAAGGATTGGGACGCTGCGTTTTCCTGTTGTTGCGTATCGCAGTGCCGGCAATGCTCTGGCGGCCAACTGGGACCTAACACCCTTTGGCCGCCAAAGTTGTATTGAACGTTGTTTCAGGCCAAAATTTCCGCGTTGAGGCCCTCTGCTGCTAACCCTGTTGCCAGACCCCTAGTGTTGCGTCCCAAACATTCGAGTCCGGCGACAGGTGGACCGATGTTTGGAAAGACACAACACAATCAAAAGAGTGGCTAGGGTTCCGGGCTGACATTTCGGGATCGAAATGTCAGAGTCGGAACACTAGCGGACAATGCTCGTCTTGCGGGCTTCGAAATCGGCAATGTGAGAAGCCAGTTCGGCATATTCTGCGCAGGACGCGCCGCAACGCCACTCAATTTCTGACAACTCTTTTTTGGCTTTACCCGGCTCGCCCTTGGTCAAATAGGCGTCGCCCAAATAGGCGCGTGCCACCGCATAGTTGGGGTTGAGTACCAGCGCCCGGCTATAAAAGGGCATCGCACCATCGACATCGCCGAGCTTGCGGGTGGCAAATCCGATGTAGGTCAACACGCGCTCGTCGTGTTCCGAGGCACGGGTCAAAAATCCAAGCGCCTCCTCGTAGCGACCGGTTTTGGCAAGCCAGTATCCGGCGTAAAAGGCCTCTTCCGAAGGCATGGCGGGGCGCGCACTGCCGACACATGCCGTCCATGCTGCCGACGACTTCTCAAAACGATCGCAGCCAGGATTGGCGGGGCCAATGTCTTTTGAGGTTACCGGTGTTGTCGAAGCCGGTGTTTCGGCCCGCACAGTTTGAGCGGCAAACAGTGTCAACACGCACGTCGCCATCACAATTGGCGTGGCCCAGCGCGGCAATGGTTTCAACATGGATCGAAGCTTCCTCGTCAAAGCATGGTTTTCCCAGACTGTCCCAATACCGGGCCACGCCGGGAAGCGCAACTCGCCGCCTGCAAATCAGCCATCTGTCGCAGCAACCGGGGACGTCTTCACGGCCTCAAAGGCTGCAATCTGACCAGCCAGTTCGGGGTATCCCGAGCAAGACGTGCCACAGCGCTCAGCGATCTCTTTCAATTGCAGCTTGGCAGCGCCCACATCTCCTTTCGAAAGATAGGCCTCTCCCAGGTACTCCCGAGCCCTCGTGAAATTGGGATCGAGAGAGAGGGCGCGACTGTAATACGGCATAGCCGCATCAACATTTCCCAGCTTGCGGGTGGCAAAACCCGTTGCGTTCAGCACACGCGGCACGTCGGGGTTCTGCACTTGTCTCAAAAGCGCTAGTGACGAAGCATAATCACCCTGACGCGACAGCCAATAGGCAGCATTGTAGAGTTCGTCGTCACTTAGCTCCCGTGAGCTCTTCTGACACTTCGGGTTTGTCTTGTTGGCCTTCTTGGTGCAATCGATCTTCGGCTTTGGCGGATCATCCAGAGCTGCGACGGGATTCAAAGAGGCCACGGCCAACATAATGCCTGCCGCTACCGCACAGATTGAAAACTTGCCGATCTGAGCCATAATTGCTGTTGTCATAATGCGCCTCGATTTCTTGCGGACAAACCTGCATTGGAATTCTATAGCGCTGCCCTTGTGACGTTTATCAGCTTACAATTGAGGTCTCAGATTGCAAGTTGGTCTAAGCGTTGCCACTTTTAGGGGCGAGCTAAAGATGAGCCATGCATAGAACATGACCTGCCGGCGAGCCGCGCTGGCCCGCCACAGTAGCGTGGCTAGGGTGTCGCCCATAACTATGACCGTTTTTTGAGGGGTTCAACATTGGTATTCCGCTGGCGCAAGCGCAACGACGGCTTCGAGTGGCGCACTTATGTGCGAACCACCATTCTCGTGCGCCGTCACGAACGCCGCCAGCGCGCTGAAGACGTGAAAGCCGCTGCCGTTTTTGGCGTTAAGCAGGCGGGAATGAAAGGCTCCGAAGCCGCCGGCACCGCTTTGAAAGCCGCACAGAGAGGGTCATTGTCGGCACTGCGTTGGTCCGGGCGGAAGCTGGCGGCGGGGGCACGTTCGTCCGCAGCTGACCTGGCATCCGCGGCGCAGCATGGCGCACGGGGTGCGCGGGCAGGCTGGGTCAAAGGCCGGGCGGCTATTGCGCCCAAAATGGCCGCCGCTGGGGCTGCGGCCAAACTAGGCGCTATGCGCGCCGCCCAAAAACTAGAACCGGCCGCAGCACCCTTGCGCCAGCCAGGATTGCAACTGGCCCTCAAATTGGTTGCCGCTGTCGCATTTGCGGGCTCCTTGATCCGCGCCAAGCAGTTTGGCTGGGACAACCACAGCCTTTTCGCCTTGGCAGCAGCAACCATTGCCTTTGTGCTCCTGCTTGCTTCTGGCTTGGCCCGAAACTGGCACCCCGTATTGCGCGCGCACAAAGTCTATGACGGACTGGTCAATAGACTTTCGGCATTGCCAGGCTTTGGGCGAATGCCGCAAAAGTTTGTGGTGCTGACGGCTGCAGGTGTTGTGATACTGGCTGGTGCAGTAGTATGGAACTGGCAGCGCGGGTCGCCACATTCATGGCGGGGCTTTCCCGGTCTGCCGGGCCTTTCGAGCAGCCTGTCACAGGGCTCAACCCCAAGCGGCGCAATATCGAATTCTCAATCGTCCAAAAACCAAGCGACCGGCCAAAATCTGGGCAATGACGCCACGGCGATTGACGGTTACGCCTCAGTATTATCTGGCGACACAATGCGGTTATCGGGCGTTACGATACGCCTAGAGGGGATTGAAGCCCCCCACCGCCTTCAAACGTGTTTGAAGCCTACTGGCAAGCGATGGGACTGTGCCGCCTCGGCGCGGGATGCACTTTCGCGGCTGGTCAAAAGACAACGTGTGACTTGCCGGGTTTCGGGATCTGACAGCTCCGGTGTGCGCTTGGCGAAATGCCAAACCGCGGACGGCGATCTTGCTGCAGACTTAGTGCGCAAGGGCCATGTGTTTGCTCAGAGCGGTTTGTTTGCGGCCTACAGTGCTCATGAGAGTGAAGCTCAGGCCGCCAAATCAGGACTGTGGTCGGGTGATACTTTGCGGCCTGCCGACTGGCGATCCGCCCGTTGGGAGGAAGCCAAACGAAAGGCACCAGATGGGTGCCCAATCAAGGGGCAGGTGTCACAAAAATCGGGTAACGTTTACATGCTGCCGTGGTCGCCCGATTATGACCGGGCGCGCAGTAATGCCGCCCAAGGAGAACGCTGGTTTTGTTCAGAGAGCGAAGCCGTTTCGGCCGGCTGGAAACCGTTCTAATAGCCATGGCTGTGACGTTCGCGTCCGGTCCAAACGACAAACGGAACGCTTATTGATGGCCCGCCCTTAAGCGGCAAGCCTCAGTCCTCACGCAATAATCTCGAAGCGATGGGGTACAGGCCTTCCTGACCGAGCATCCACACCGATTGCCCGCCATTGCCGAACAATGGTGCAAACGTTCTGTCGAGCACATTTAGTCCGCCAGAGAACGCGGCGAAGGCCGGCAAGATCAGCCGGCGGCCATTGCCGGCAAAGCATGGCCGGCGGATGCTATGTTCGTTGACCGAGATTCTGGCTGCTGGACGTAAGGCCCCGGCAATTTCGTGCGTCACTGCCGCCACGCGGGGCTGGTGGCGCAACGTCAAACCTTCAACCACCAACTCGGATCGCACATGCCCGCCGAGTTCAAGGGTGGGCTCACTTTCTTGGAACTGTGAAATCCATATCCACTCACGGTCGTCCTGCAGCATTCGCAGCGTGTCGAGATCCTCATCCCTGATCCCTCCCACATCACTCTGCCCCAGACCATTGCCCAGACAAATCACCGTCATGGCGCGGGTCCGATCAATGGCCTGCGCTAAAGCGGTGAGCATATCGCCGACACTTGAACCGGACGTACTTGGCAAAACCAAGTCTGCCACGATCAACGCCTGTTCGGCGGGCCAATAGAGCGAGCCGGAGGAATCAGCGATGAACGCCTTGCCGCAAATTGAAAGCGGCTGCTCATTGAACTCTCCAGCATCGAGCCGTTCCGGCTTCAAGTTGAGCATGAGCTTCTCATCAGTGGCATGGGGCGTTCCCACAGGGTGTGACTGGAACCGGGCACCAAACGCAGCATCGGAATAGCAGCGGACCGGGCGAGGGCTGGATACCCAAATGATTGCCTGATTCGGGTGTGGATGTGTGCTGGGAACGCCTATCGGCCGTTAATGGCGCACAAGCCCGTTGCCGCACTGAAGGCAACATCACGCCATGGCGAGCCAGCCGGTTACTTTGCTGAGGTCAAACACCCCCAGCGCCCCCTAGGCATTTCCGCCGGACTTGGCGCCGGCCAGGGACTAGCGAGGCTCCAGAAGGAAGGCTCAATTCCGCCCCAGGTCGCACGCTGTTGCGACTTATGCTAGAGCCTGCTCGTTTGAGATGCTCGCACTTCACGCGCGCATCGAGACCGTGAAACAGACTCTAATACAAGCACTTGAGACGCACGTTCGCACCTTAGACGACCAATTCCATCAAGAGCGAACGTGTGCTAGCCCGGCCTTCCCAAAGGGTCGGGCTAGGTGAGCGTTAGGGCAACGGCACAGGAGACGGGTTCGTATGGATCGCAACACTTTTTTGGGAGGCAATCCACTGGCCGTCCTCATCCGGTTAGCCCTGATGTCGATCGTGGCTGGTGTGGTGCTGAGCGCGTTAGGCATCAACTTGCGCAACTTCTTCGACCGCATCAATACGCTTCTGCGTAATCTCTACGATCTGGGCTTTGGCGCCATAGACTGGGCACTGCAATACCTGTTGCTTGGCGCCATTGTCGTAGTGCCGGTCTGGCTGATCGCGCGTTTACTGGCGGCCAACCGCAATCGCCCACCCCAATAGCACGAGTGCACTGCCTTCCCGCCGGCTAAAGTAGCTGCATCTGCCCCCCACTCAAGACTTGCCGCACGAACAGGTCGTTCCGCAGAATCTGCCGCCGCTCATTGAGCCCCAGCCGTTTGGCAGCCATCCGGAAGCGCAGTGCAATTTGGGCGGCATAAGGTCCGCTGCCCTTCTGGCGAAGCCCAAACTCAGAAGAGTAATCGCGTCCGCCGTGCATCGATTGCAACAGATGGAGCACACGGCTGGCACGGTCTGGCGCATGTTCGCTCAGCCACTCACGAAAGATCTCTTTGAGTTCGAGCGGCAGGCGCAGAAGCACATAACCCGCTTCTGCGCATCCTGCGTCACGCGCGGCGCTGAGAATACCTTCGATCTCATGGTCAGTCAGTGACGGGACAACGGGAGCCACCATAACTGCTGTTGGAATTCCAGCTTCACTCAATTGCCGCAAGGCATCGATACGCTTCAAGGGCGTGGTGGCGCGCGGTTCCATCGCGCGTGCCAAGTGCCGGTCGAGCGTCGTCACCGACAAGGCCACCTTAACCAACCCACGCTGCGCCATGCGCGCCAGAATATCGATATCGCGCGTTACCAGCGCCGACTTGGTAACAATACCGGCCGGGTGCCCCGTGCGCTCAAGCACTTCAAGTATGGACCGCGTTAAACGCCGGTCCCGCTCAATTGGCTGGTATGGATCGGTATTGGTACCCAGCGCAATGACCTTGGGCACATATTGGGGATGTGCCAATTCCTGTTCCAGCAATGCCGCCGCGTTGGACTTGGCGTAAAGCTTGGTCTCAAAATCGAGCCCAGCCGAGTGACCCAGATAGCAGTGCGTGGGCCGCGCATAGCAATACACACAGCCATGTTCGCAGCCGCGATAGGGATTGATCGACTGATCGAACGAAATATCTGGACTTTGGTTGCGCGCAATTATGGTACGGGCGGGAGCCTCGACAACCACCGTTTCAAAAGCTTCAAGAGTGCCAAGTCCCTCCCAGCCATCATCGAAATTGCTGCGAACTTCCCTGTCGTAGCGGCTCGTGGCATTTGACACAGCACCTCTGCCCCTGCGCAACCCGCCTATCACGCCAGAACCAGAAGGGGTTCCAATATTGGCCGCATCCCTGCGATGAGACACATGCTTCTGCCCGTTCATAAACAGCCTCACTATTCCAAGCCTTAGCAAGACTAGCATTTTATAAGAACAAAACAAGAACTTTTCACTCGATTAAGCGCACTGATTGTCCCTGGCCTTGTTGGCTTGCTGGTCGCATGGCACACGACAACCATGATTAGCGTTATCATCCCCACACTCAATGCGCAGGCGAGCCTCGCCGCTACGCTCACCTCCTTGGTGCCCGCATTTGTCGAGGGCCTGATCCGCGAAGTCATTGTTGCTGATGGCGGCTCGCAGGACCGCACAGTGGCCCTCGCCGAACAAGCGGGCGCCACTATTGTCACCACGCTGCCGGGCCGGGGCGTACAGCTAAAGGCGGGGGCCACCAAGGCGCGGTTGCCATGGCTACTCTTTCTGCATGCCGATACTGTGCTTGACGCTGGCTGGGAACGCGAGGTCTCAACGTTCATAGACAAAGTTGATACAGGCACTATTAAGCCAAGCGCCGCTTGCTTCCGCTTCGCGCTCGATGATGCCGGCGCTAGACCGCGCACAGTCGAACTGGGCGTTGCCGTGCGAACGGCACTTTTCAAATTGCCATTTGGCGATCAAGGCCTCTTGATACCCCGCACCCTCTACGACGATACCGGCGGCTTTTCCGAATTGCCGATTATGGAGGACGTGGCGATCATGCAAAAGCTCGGACGCGCACGTGTGACACGTCTGCGCACACGCGCAATTACGAGTGCCGAGCGCTACCGCAGTGAGGGCTACTTCCGCCGCATTCTGCGTAATCAGGGGTGCCTCGCACTCTACTTACTGCGCGTGCCACCGGCCCGCATCGCAAGATTATACGCACCCGGCCGGCCCTCGTTGACCTCATGAAAGCGTCGAGCCGACATACCACGCGATCGCCTGTACGCACTTTAATTGTGATGGTCAGAGCACCCCAGGCAGGGCGTGTAAAAACGCGATTGGCGCATGGCATCGGTGCGGCCGCCGCAGTTCAAATTTATCGCCAAACCATGAGCAACGTATTGAGCCGCGTGGTGCGGCCGCACGAATGGCAAACGATTCTGGCAGTATCCCCTGATCCGGCGCGCAACAGCGGCGTCTTTCCATTCCGGTTGAAGCGCATTGCGCAAGGCCGTGGTGATTTGGGACAGCGCATGCAACGCCTGATGAAAGGATTGCCACGCGGGCCGGTAATGATCATCGGCTCCGATGTTCCGGAAGTTTCGGCGGTCCATATACGAACTGGATTCCAAGCACTTGGCGGCTGCGATGCCGTGTTTGGCCCCGCGCCTGATGGGGGGTATTGGATGGTTGGATTGAAGAGGTTTCCCCGCGTGCCATATGCTTTTGCGAATGTGCGATGGTCTAGCGAACATGCACTCTCTGACACCCGCGCCAATTTGCATGGCCTGCGCGTTGCGCTCACGGATGAGCTTGATGATGTGGATGACGCCGGAGACTTGGCGGCCATCGGCGGCCTATGCGGACGCAGGATCTTAAACGCATTCTCTACCACAACGCGCCAGCGCTCGCCAGTCGCAACGACTTGCCTGCCGGCCGGTCTAGAATAGCCGTTGGCTGCCTTGCACCCTGTCACCGTCCTCGCTTGCTTCGCTTCAGATGGCTTCTGAAGGCGTCCAGCGTTGCATCACTGACATGATGCTCGATCCCTTCAGCATCGGCATCGGCGGTGGTGGCATCAACACCGAGCGAAATAAGAAACGCGCGCACAACGCCATGCCGTTCGCGGGCAGCCAAGGCAAGTCCTTGCCCTTGTGGCGTAAGAAATATCGAGCGATAGGGTTTGCTCGACACCAGCCCGTCGCGTTGCAGACGCTGCAATGCGTTGTTCACTGTGGCACTGCTGACCCCAAGATGCGCAGCCAAGTCAACGGCGCGCGCCTCCCCCGTGGAGTCGATCAGATCGGCGATCAATTCCACATAGTCTTCAGCAAGCTCGGTCTGGTGCGCCTCACGAACACGCTGAAAGCGTTCGGCCTGCAGTTTGGCCGGGTCCTCGATCCGGGCTTCGACCTTTCTGTTCACCGTCATTCTCCTGGCACGGACCGGCACTGAGTTAAAACCGTCATTGACAGTAAAGTTAGCACATACTAACTTTCAACACGTAAACTAATAATCTGTTGCTGTATTAAATCAAGTGTGGCCTTATGTTGGGTAATAGACAGAGAGATGGCATGACGCGGGCGCTTCCTACACTAGAAACTCCAGAGGCAGTTTCACCGCGGGCTTGGCGCCAGCACAGCTCAAATCCACCACTCGCAGAGGTTTTCCGGTCTATTCGCATTCCGATCACCGGAACAGGGTGGCGGAAGTTTGCGGCATTCTCAGGCCCCGGATACCTGGTCGCTGTCGGCTACATGGATCCGGGCAACTGGGCGACGTCTCTGGCTGGCGGATCCAAATTTGGCTACGCGCTGCTTTTCGTGGCGCTGCTCTCTAACATTATGGCCATTATCTTGCAGTCCCTGTGCGCGCGGCTGGGAATTGCAACGGGCCGCGACCTGGCCCAGGCGTGCCGTGATGCCTTTCCGAGGCCCGTTGCCTGGGTGTTATGGCTTTTCGCCGAACTTGCCATTTGTGCTACCGACCTCGCTGAGGTGATCGGAACAGCGATCGGCCTCAATCTCTTGTTTGGCATTCCCTTAGAATTGGGCGTCGTACTGACGGCCCTCGATGTGTTTCTAATCCTCGCACTGCAGAATCTCGGATTCCGCTGGATAGAATCACTCATCGTGGCATTGCTCGCCATCATCGCCGCATGCTTTGCAGTTCAAATTTGGCTGGCCGATCCAGTGTGGGGCGATGTCATCCGAGGTTTTGCCCCAACGGCACAAATCGTCACCAATCCCGATATGCTTTACCTTGCACTTGGCATAATCGGGGCAACCGTTATGCCCCACAATCTCTACCTTCACTCGGCAATCGTGCAGACGCGGGCTTACGGTGAGAGCGTTTCAGAAAAGCGAGCGGCGCTGAAATTTGCCACGCTCGATTCAACTGTGGCACTGATGTTTGCGCTCACGATCAACGCCTCCATCCTCATTCTGGCGGCTGCCACGTTCCACGCCAGCGGTCAAACAGACGTTTCGGATCTGGGACAGGCCCATTCATTGTTGATGCCTCTGGTTGGCGCCTCGGTCGCGCCGCTGTTATTTGCGGTTGCGCTTTTGTGTTGCGGCTTGAGCTCCACTGTAACTGCCACGCTGGCAGGCCAAGCTGTTATGGAAGGCTTTATCAATATCCGGCTGGCCCCGTGGCTTCGCCGTGTGCTGACACGGGCCGTTGCCATTATTCCTGCAGCGGCGGTCATACTGATCTATGGCAGCGCCGAAATGGGAAAACTGCTAATCCTCAGCCAAGTTATCTTGAGCCTGCAGCTGCCATTTGCCGTGGTGCCACTGATCATGTTTACGGCCAACCGGGCTAAAATGGGTGCATTGGCATCCCCGCTCTGGATGTCGGGAATAGCGGCCTGTGTGGCCACCATCATCATCGCATTGAATATCAAAATGCTGTTTGATCTGGCGATGGGAGCCTGACTTGAAGAGTCAGCGCCGGTGCAACGGCAGCTCGTCCGCGAACCCTCTGGCGCAACGCCAGCAAACGGCTTTCAACCAGATGAGTCATCAGCTGCGCCGTCACCAGCGTAGCGCCAAGAGCAATGGGCCAAGCAAAAGAGCTTTCTGCCGGCACCAGCCATAGGCTCAGCACGAGAGCTGCCATGTGCGTAAGATAAAGCGGATATGTCAGCTCGCCCAGCGCCGAATCGGCATCGCGGATGCGCCGCCCCAGCCCTGGCCAAAAGCGTGGGATAGTGATGAGACTGAGCCAAATCAAAATACCCGCAAAAAATATGATCGTTTGGCCATGTAGATCACGCGCAAACCCGGCCTTCTCATTGAACAGAGTCTGCCCAACGATATGGGCCGCGATCATGACGCCTGAAGCAAGTGCCAGCGCTAAGGCCATGGCGCGGCGCGGCGTGCTCGCGGGAGTAATGGCAAAATAGATCGACGTTCCCAGCACAAAGTAGGGTGTGAATTCAAGTGCGCTGCCACGCAGGTATTCGAATCGGATGCCATCGAACGCCAGCAGGCAAAATCCAACAACACCTAAAAGCCGGGCCATGGGCTGACTAAACATGCGGCCGCCAACAAGGGCTAAGAACACGATGCCATAAAACAGAAGTTCGACGCGCAGAGCCCAAGCTAGAATGAGGATCGGCTCAGTTCCCACTGGCTCTACGAGCTTGCCAACAACCGGCAGGATACCACAAAGGCTGGCGAGAATGTTGCTCATAGAAAGATCGGGCCAGCTTCCGAACACGGACACAACCGCACCGCTACCGCCCAGACTCAAAATCGCGCTCGATACCAGTGCCGTCAGCACCACAGCGACGGCGTAAGGCGGATAAATTCTGATCATGCGATTGAGCGCAAACGCAGGACCGCGCCCTTCATAAAACATCGCGGACGCTTCGGTTACGATGAAGCCCGAGAGCACGAAAAACAACAAGACGGCCACGCTGCCAATTTCCAAAGGCGCGGCCCATGCACGCAAACCAGCGGAGCCAAGCGACGGCATGGCGTGCTGCACCACAACCATAAGCGCCAGCAGCAGCCTAAACGCGCCAAAGAACCGATATTGCCCGGACACTCCGCCCACCGTTTACTTGCCCCCAGCCGCGCGTGAGCCTTCGAAAGCCGCCGCACCAAGCCCACAAAGGGCCGCCCCACACTCGTGTTCCGGCTCTGAAGCTTGGTACCCTCAGCGTCAGCCCGGAACCCTAGAGTGCCGATCCGATTCCACCGGTTAGCAAAGCCTCTAGAATGCACATTGAACTTCGCAGAACGGCTACAAGATGAAGTCGCCCGCCGTCAGATGATGTAGTCCGGACAATTCAATCTGAAAATCAGCTTTCTTGTCACCATTTATATCACCGTAGACGAATGTCTTATCTCCCCCGGTACCAGCCTTGTCTGACACGACCACGCGCAACTGGCCGGCATGGCCGTTGAACTTTGCACCACCTCGCCAGGAAAATGCCTGATCACCTGCCCTGGGCGTGCGGGCATCGACCCCTGAGAGGTCGATAACATCGATAGAACGCTCAAAATCTGCAATCACGTCGTATGCCGATGCCGTTTTGACGCTGTCTGCTCTGGAGTTGAAATCGAAGATGTCTTGCCCGGTGCCGCCAATGAGAACATCGCGACCGGCACCTCCGGTCAAAGTATCTTGACCAGCATCTCCCGACAGGATGTTTGCACCACGATTGCCCGTGAGATGGTTATCGCCAGCGTTTCCAGTGCCGCTGATGGCGGCAACTCCCAACAGCACGAGATCAAAAGCGCCATCGCCCAGAACCGTGCTGCCAGAGGATGCGATTTCATGATCGTTGATGAGGTCGATCTTGACGTTTTTCGCGCCCATATACACAGCGACGCTTACATCTGAGGCGAGAGATCCGCCAGAAAATGTGACGCCAGCGTTGCCCCCCACGGTGCCAACAGCATACCCTCCGGGCGTTCCGGTCGTATCAGCGCCGGCACTGACACCGCCAATCGATACTGAAACGGAAATTCCAGCGCGGGCCTCGCCGATGTCATAGAAATTGTCTCCATCCGCGTCGTTGATAGCAACGCCGGTCACAAACACTTTTGACCCGGATCTGGCGAAATTCTGCGTTGCCATAACGGCGTTGTAGTTGGTGCCGCCAGAGCTGAAGCCGCCCGTTGCGATGCCTGTCCCCAACTCGCGAAAGTCATCATCAAGAATATTGACCCGATGGTGGGGACTGCGGAACAAGTTATCGGACAATTGAACGGTATAGGCGTCGGCGTTGGGCGTGCCTGTTGTGCCGCTCCACGCGATATTTTCCCCCCAAGTCCACGAACCGCCAAAAACGTACCCCGCCGCAGTCATGCGGTCACCCGGATCCGATCCGCCAGCGCCGGTATGGGAAAAAATGTCGTTGGCAATCATCCACTGGCTGTGGGCCAGCGCGCTGTCCTTGAGGAGTTGATTGGGCGCCAGAGGCTGCTTGGCGGCAGCAGATATCTGGCCGGCGTTTAGTCCAGAATTG
>JBEBJD010000219.1:0-12814 GCA_040080075.1 Hyphomicrobium sp.
CGGCCGCAGAATTCGCAATCGTTGCGCTCCCCTTCCTGATGTTCTGTTTCGGAATCATGGGTTATGGCCTTTATTTCTTCACGACGACGGGTTTGGAAGTCGGCGTTGAGTCGGCGGCCCGGCAGATCCGCACGGGCCAAGCCCAGAATGGCGGGCTGACTAAGGCTCAATTCAAGCAGCTTATTTGCAATGCCGCGGGCTCATTCATCGATTGCAGCGATTCGAAAATCAGGGTCCACATTCAGTCGGCTCCCAATTGGGCAGGCGTCGTCCCGACACCCTGTTTGGGTGCAGCAGGCACGTTGTCGGCGGCGGCTGGCCAGGGAACGGATGCCGTTTCAGCGTCGGCGGGCGGAGCAAGCCAGGCCGTGCTGGTGACTGTTTGCTACGAATGGACCGTGGCGCAGGCCCTGCCGTATCTGATGCTCGGCAATATGGGCAACGGTTCTTCGGTCATTCAGGCAGCGGCGACGTTCCGTACCGAGCCCTACCAGTAAGCTTTTCGTCCCGTCATGCGAGTGGCACGCAATTCCACTTGCCAATCACCCGGTCATACCTTGAGAGGTCTCATGTCACGCGTCTCTTTCTACAAGCTGTCACGCAAGGCAAACGTTTTGGCGGCAAGACTGCGCCGCAATTGCGAAGGCGTCGCGGCGGTCGAGTTCGGGCTTTTGGCGCCAGTTCTACTTGTCATGCTGCTTGGCACGGTCGAACTCAGCCGGGCCATCTCAATTGACCGCAAGTTCGGATTGGTCACGTCGACGATCGCCGACTTGATTGCCCGTGAAAAGTCGGTGACGGCTGCGGACGTGACTGCCATGTACGATATTGTCGATCATCTAATGAAGCCATGGGACGCCTCGACCCTTCAGCTTGCGATCATTCCGGTAAAGTCGAGTCCGACCAACGGCGCTGACACCAAGGTTTACGCTGCGACGACCAACAGGCCGTCGCTTCATGGCGCACCGCAGGCAGCAAAGTGCGCTGCTTACACGCTGACAGCTAATATGTTGGCTCCGGCAACAAGTGTCATCGTGATCGAGACCAGCTATTCGTTCAGGCCCATGTTTGTAGGATCAATTATCGGCAGCTCGACGTGGACCGACAAGGCTGTCCTCAGCCCTCGCAATAGCTGCGTCGACTTCGATTCACCGTCGAATTGTGTTTCAAACTGCTGGGCTGGTGGTTGATTGAGGAGCCGGGCCGCATCCGGCGTTGCTAAGTTGACGCGTGCTATCTATTGCTATTGCCTGGCCCGGGGCTGACAATGGGCCGGGCTAAGTACCGAAGAGGCCGGCTGCAAACGAATGTAGCGGGTGGCCATATGATCCGCTGAACCCTTTAGCATCCGTCAGCGGCAGTGAGACCAAGTGCCATGGGCCGGCGTTCAGTGCATACAGCCGAGCAGTTGCGCGAGGTTATCCTCGATGCATCTATCGGCATTCTGCAAGAGCAAGGGCTGCAGGGGCTGTCTGCGCGCGAAATTGCGCGCCGTATCGACTATTCCCCAGGTACGCTCTACAATGTATTCGAGAACCTCGATGACATTGTTCTGACCATCGAGGGGCGAATGCTCGATGGCCTCGCCGCCGTGCTTGAAGCATTACCTGACGAGCCCGATCCCCGCCGGGACGTTCGCAATCTGGCGCACGCCTATTTGGCGTATTCCCACGAGCATCCGAAACTCTGGAATTTGCTTTTTGAGCATCACCTGCCTGCCGGGCGCGATGTGCCTGAGTGGTACAAGTCGAAACTCGACGGTCTGCTGGCGCGCGTGGAAAGTGCCGTTCGTCCGCTGCAACCGCAAGCTGGCGAAGATGCTGTCAAACGCAGCGCGCGCGTCCTGTGGGCAGGCGTGCACGGTATTACGTCTCTATCAACGGCAGACAAACTGTCGAACGTTACGTCCGACAGTGCCGCGCCGCTGATCGACGATCTGGTCGGTCTCTATCTGGCGGGCCTTGAGGCGCAGCACAAAGCGCAGGCCTGAGCCTGTCTGTAGTCCCTGGCCGGTCACTTAGTGTTTAGGCGGAAGCGGAGCAGGATTGGGGATGGAGCCGGTCGTCAATCGTGGCTCGGCGGAATCTGTGCCCGCAAGATTGCCCGGAACATTGACAATACCAAACCAGCCTTTGTCCGGCAGCAGTCTCTGACTAAGGCCTGCCCACAGGTCACGAGACGAGATTCCGTCCGCAAAGGTCTTGGCGGGGGGAGTCAAAGTAAACAGCCCCGCAGCGGCCGCTGCCATAGCGATCGATGCGTAGGGGTGCCGGCTGTCATAAAGCTTCAGGGCCGTTCCAAATGAGGATTTTATGTGAACGTCCATCACATCGACCGAATACATTTCATCCAATGTCAGGTGGACCAAGTAACCTGCGAACATGAAGCCGGCGGCCAGCCAAGCCACGCCTTCATGGCGGCCCAGTACGGATGCGAACACGACGGCCGTTGCAATCGAAGAGAACGCCGCTGCCAGGATCGAGTGCCAAATGCCGCGGTGAACGGCCAAGCGATGAAAGATCATGTGCAGCCCATATCTAACGCCCACAAGCGTTCCCAGCCACAAGATCCACAGTTCTGCAATCGAGTAGTTAAGGGCGAATGAGAAGAGGACAGCAAACGAGAAGAAGATGCCAAGCCCCGCGAACATGGCTTTGCTTGGCCGCGATTCCTTGAGGTCGATGTCGGGCAGGACCGATCCCAAGACGCCGGCCATGGTAACCGCGATCAGATTTTCCGGCGCCACAACGTCGGCTGCCAGTGTCAGTGTCGCGAGGGCGCCCGCGACGACGGTCCCGGCCGCGATGTGGGTGGTAAAATTGGCCATGTTCGAAAGCCTCCGGAAAGCGGGGTCAAAATTCTAGATGCAATCAAAACTAGGCTGCGATTCGGGGGGCAAAAGGGAGTTGGACATGTCCCTTTGGATGTGGATAAGACGGGGCAAGGCCACCTTTTCGAGAAAGTGACGTTGCGTGCGAGCGCCGGGCTGGGCTGCGGTCAGCCCATGCTCAATTGAAGGGGATCGAAATTTCATGACTGGGCAGCAAATGTTGCAAGATGCCGGTCTCCAGCGTGTCGCGGCAGCCAATATTGGCGTTGCCCTGGCTGTGCTCGCTTTGAAGACAATCTCCTATCAGTTGACGGGGAGCGTGGCGCTCTACTCTGATGCCCTCGAAAGCATCGTCAATGTGCTGACTGCAGTCGTCGCATTTGTGGCGCTGCGAATAAGTGCCATGCCAGCCGACAGAGGCCACCCTTTTGGCCACCACAAAGCCGAGTATCTGTCATCGGTTGTCGAAAGTGTGCTGGTGATTTTGGCGGCCATCGCCATTTTCCGCGAAGCCTATTTCGCATTTGTTGCGCCTCGTTTGCTGACCGAGCCTGTTCAGGGTCTGGCGGTCAATGGGCTGGCCACGATCATTAATGCCGGGTGGTCGTGGTATCTGATCCGCTACGGACGCCGCCATTCATCTCCGGCTCTCGTTGCCGATGGCTGGCACCTCGTAACGGACGTGGTCACGTCAGCCGGTGTTTTGGCAGGCCTCGTACTGGCACTGGCCAGCGGGTTGACTTTTCTAGACCCGTTGATGGCCGCACTCGTGGCCTTGAACATCCTATGGGCCGGCTACCGCATCGCAATGATGTCGTTCGATGGGTTGATGGACCGTTCGGCCGATGCGGGCACCCAAACCCGCATACGCGAGGCCATATTGCTCAGTGGCGAAGGGGCGCTTGAGGCCCATGATATCCGCACGCGCAGCGCGGGCCGGGCGACGTTCATCGAGTTTCATTTGGTAGTGCCAGGTTTTATGTCCGTCGAGAATGCCCATGCCATCTGCGACCGCATCGAGACCACGTTGCAGGCCACCTTGCAGGGGGTAGATGTATCCATTCACGTTGAACCCGATACCAAAATGAAGGCCCAAGCCCGTGGAACCGTCGATTTACGCGGGCCGTGACGGGCGCTGACTGCATGGCATACAACTTATTTTTGAGGTATTGTTCCGTATGGAACAGACTGGGTGCACGGGACTTGCATTGTTCCCAGAACACACGTGTTTTATTTTTGGGGAGTGACCCGCCATGCGTTATTGGAAATTTCCCGCTGCCGCTTTGGTGCTTTTTTCATTGAGCACCCCTGCGAGGGCTGAACTCATTGGGGCTACACTTAAGGTCGTCAATCAAGTTACTGCGCAATTTAATCGCGATACGCGCACGCTGATCGAAGGCGATGGCGTCAGTCAGGACGAGGTTATCGCGGTCGCCTCTGATGCCCTCAGCGAGCTGGTGTTCAAAGACGAGACCAAGTTGGCATTAGGTCCGGGCTCGCAAATGAAGCTCGATAAGTTTGTCTATGATCCCGAGAAAACGAGTGGCTCGATTGCCGTCAATTTGCTCAAAGGCACCTTCCGCTTCATGACGGGCGTTGCCGACAAGCCAACGTATGTCATCCGCACACCCGCCGCTTCAATCACGGTTCGCGGCACCATCTTTGACGTTTATGTTCTGGCCGACGGCACGACCTGGCTTTTGCTGCATGAAGGTGCGGTTGCGGTGCGCAATCAGCGCGGCAAGTGCAGTTTGCTCAATTCACCTGGACATCTGATCCGGGTCACGGCAAGCGGTGAAGTGGGCATTCCTGTCAACTGGGATGACATGCCCGGTAGTAATGGCGTGCCATTTGACCGGGCGTTTCCGTTTGTGGGTTCGCCGCCTTCGATGGACCCCAGACCGGTGTTTACGCGCGATGCGGTCTTGACCATGCCGGCGGCCAGTTCGAAGGGCTCACAGAGTTGCGATGAGACCGAGGAAGAACCCAAAAGACCCACGCCGCAGCGGGCGGGCGACGATGACAATGGCCCCAAAGTGAGAAAGCCTGTGCGGCGCGCGGCCGAGGACGACGGCAAGCCGGTCAAGAAGTCCGTCAAGCGCGTGACCAATGAAGATGACAAGCCCAAGTACAAGCCCAATAAGCCCACCAAGATTGTAGTTTACGATAAGCCGAAAAAGACCAAGCGCCCGCGTGACAAGAAATACGATGACGAAAAAGTTGCTAAGGGCGCGGCAGCTCTGGCCATTATTGGCATCGCCGCCGGAATTGCACTGAGCAAAGGCAAGGGTGGCGGCGGTCACAAGCCGGGCGGCTATGGCGGCGGCGGCCACAAGCCGGGCGGCTATGGTGGCGGTGGATACTGACGGAGATTAGAACCGCCTTCAGGTCTGACTTGGTCCTTCTTTGATCTGAGCGGCATAGACCGCCCATAGCCGGTCGAGCGCCGGCCAGTTGGCACGGCGGCACAATTCGAGCGCGACGCCCGCGTCTGCGGCATCACCGCGAGCCAGGCTGGCCAACAGCCTGGCGTGGTTGTCTTTGAGCGAGGCAAACGCCGTGCTCCCGCCACTGCTCTCATCGCCAGCAACCGCGTACATACGCTCCTGGCGGTCCTTGCCGCGCAGCGCCTGAACTCCGATTTCGAGGAGCGCGAAACCATCGGCCAGTTTCGCAGTTTTCTCGCCGCACAAGATGGGCGCACCAAAAATTTTTGTGGCTTCTTCCAGGCGCGACGCGGTGTTGACCGGGTCGCCGATGATGGAATAATTGACCCGCTGCGGCGAGCCCACGTTGCCAACCGAACAGGGGCCGGTATTGACGCCAATTCCCATGCGCACGAGGCGTGGCTCCTTGCCATGAAGAGCCGCTTCTGCCGCCCACTGCTGGTTCAGCTCATCGAGCCGGGACATCATGCGCAGGGCCGCCCGCAGGGCTTGTGGCGCGTGAGTGGGGTCATAAAGCGGCGCATTCCAGAACGCCATCACCGCATCACCCATGAATTTGTCGATGGTCCCGCGTTCGTCCAGAATGATGTCCGTCATCGGTGTGAATACGCTGTTGACAAAGGCGATCACTTCGTCAGCCGCCATACCTTCGGACAATCGCGTGAAGCCGCGCACATCGGCTATCAACATGGTGATTTCGCGGGTCTCGCCGCCGAGCTTTAATTTGCCCGGATCGGCCGCTAATTGCTCGACCATGGATGGCGCAAGATAATGACTGAAAGCGGAGCGGACGCGCGCACGCTCGGTTTCAGCCTTCATGTAGTTGAACAATGAGCCGGCCATATACAGCATGACCAGAGTAATTGCGGGATAAACGGGATCGAGCAAGACACCACTACCAGTGAATGCCAGCCACGATCCTGCCGCGACCGCTAGCAAGGCAGCTGCGCCCACGGCAGCGGCGGTAACCGGCTGCGACCGCTGCAACAGCCAGGCAATCAAGGCCCCGCCGCCAAGGATTAACATGAGTTCGGCGCCCGTCGCCCACGACGGCCGCACGAGGCCGCCGCCCGCCAGCATCTGTTCCAGTGCCTGGGCATGGACCTCGACACCAGGCACCGAAGCGTCCAACGGCGTTGCGCGCAGGTCGAGAAGGCCGGTTGCGCTCGAACCAATGATAATATGGCGGCCGGCAAGTTCTGCACGGTCAACATTTCCGCTCAACAGCTCATGAGCAGAAATGTAATGAGCCCTGTCGAAGGCGGCAAAGTGCAGCCACATCTGCCCATCGCCGTCGCTGTAGAGAACTTTCTCTCCCACACGCAGGCTATCCAATCCGGCGTGCTGACCGAATGCCTCAATGCCGCTGCCGGCCGAGGAGCGGACAAATAGGGTGGTGGCTTTTTCGGCCAGGCGCAGTTGTTCTATGGCGAGCGAGGGATAGAGCGTGCCGCCAATTGAAACGAACAGCGGCACGCGGCGCACAATCTGGTCGTGCTCGGGCAGCCAGTTGACGGCGCCAATACCTTTGGCCTTTTCCGAAAGTATGGTGAGGCTGGGAGTGCCTCCGGAGAAGCGGGGTACAAAAATCTTGGGATCGTCGCCAGCCACGGCATAACTGGCTTTGGGAGCGGGAAGTACGCGCCCAGTGACCGCGGGCTCGCCGGATATTCCGACGGCGACGCTGGCCTTCTCAAACGCACCGGCAAGACGGCTGTCGTTGCTGGGCAGCAGGCTTGCCTGTTCAAGAAGTGGTTGAAGGGCTGGCACATCGCGCAATTGCTGGGCCAATTCGTTGGCCGAAAAGCGGTCTGGCTCGGCCAGCACGATATCGAAGGCGATGGTCGCCGCGCCAGCCTCGCGGAGCCGGTCAACAATATCGGCAAGACGAGTTCGTGGCCATGGCCACTGTCCGAGGCGATCAAGAGACGCATCGTCGATGTCTATGACGCGGACCGGATGCCCCTCGGCGGCAAGGCGAGGCTGAAGCCGTTGGTAAGTGTCAAACACCGACAATCGCAACCGGGCGACGGCGTGCGGGTCCGCAATGCGCAGGCCACAGGCCAAGACGAGCAGGGCAAGGGTGAGCACAAGTTGCTTGGATGGCCAGCGCAAGGATGGGTCTCGTTTCTTCTTAGTCGATTTCCGGCAATGCCGTTTGGGCCTGCCATCTGCTAGTGTTGCGTCCCAAACATTCGAGTCCGGCGACAGGTGGACCGATGTTTGGAAAGACGCAACACAATCAAAAGAGTGGCTAGGGTTCCGGGCTGACATTTCGGGATCGAAATGTCTGAGCCGGAACACTAGAATATGCTGACCTTGGCGTGCCTGATACGATGCTAGGGTCTTTCCGGTATTGATTGAATCGTGGACGGACCCTGGCTCTATTTCTTGCCGTGCTTCTCTCCGGAAAACCGCTTCACACTTTTCCGGAAGCACTCTAACACGAGGGTCAAAGGATGCTGAAGTCCGCGATGACCGGAATTCGCGTGAAATTCATTGCCGCGCTGGCCTGTTTTACGCTTCAGTCAGGGCCGTTGGTTTGGGCCGGCCAGGACAGTATGACGGCGTGCCAGTCTGAAGACACCGCCGCAGCCATCCCGGCCTGCACCCTTATCATCGATGATCCAGCTACAGCGGACTCTGAAAAATCAGGTGCGTATGCATCGCGGGCACAGGCACTTACAGCCCAAGCCAACGAAGAAGAAGCCCGGAATGCGCAGGATTGGAGCAATTGTGTTGCCGCCGAGCCAGATCCAGGCTTAGCCGCATGTAGCCGCATCATCGAAAATCCGGCGGAATTCGATAGCCGCCGCGCCGATGCGCTCTATCACCGCTCCAAACGGCTTTTGGAAAAGGGCCTCAACGCGCAAGCCATGGCCGACTTCCAAAGGTCGCTGAAGCCGTTCGCCGAACGCCAGCCGCAAAGCCGTGAACGCGCCGTTGCTGATTATTCCAGCGCTCTCATAATAACTCCATCGCAAAGCCGCTGGCTGGCGGCCAGAGGGCAGCTCTATCTGTCGCTGGATGATGGCGGCCGGGCTTCAGATGACTTCGAACAGGCCCTTAAGCTCAACTCCAAGGAAGGCATGGCGCTTCTAGGCCGGGCTCTGTTGCGCGACGCAATAGGCGATCGCGAAGGCTCGCTCGCCGATCTCAAGGCCTTAGTGGCGCTTCCCATTGAGACGGATGAGGCCAAATGGCTCAATAAGACGGCAACGCAACTCATATCCCGGCTGGGTGCCGATTGATCTGGCCGCACCGGGTCCACAATGGCGTGACCTGGACTAGCGAAGCATGTAAGGAACGTCCCCAACGGCATCATGGGGACACCTCGACGTGACGGACGGCGCTCAATCGCAGACGACAGATCACAGCAAGGATGCCGCCCCGGTTCAAATAGGGCAGCCGGCCAAACAGCCGGAAAGCGGCCGCCCCGGAACGATGGCCAGTGAAATAGCTCGCCGGCGCACGTTTGCCATTATTTCGCATCCAGACGCCGGTAAAACGACCCTTACCGAAAAACTGCTGTTGTTCGGCGGCGCCATTCAGCTTGCTGGCCAGGTCAAAGCCAAGAAGGATAAGCAGAATACGCGCTCCGACTGGATGGCGATCGAGCGGGCGCGCGGTATTTCCGTGGTGACCTCTGTGATGACATTCGAATATGGCGGCGCGGTTTTGAACTTGCTCGACACGCCAGGTCACGAAGACTTTTCCGACCAAACGTATCGCACGCTCACCGCCGTCGACAGTGCCATCATGGTCATCGACGCAGCCAAGGGTATCGAAGCGCGCACGCGCAAACTGTTTGAAATCTGCCGCATGCGCGACATTCCCATCGTGACGTTCATCAACAAGATGGACCGCGAAATCCGCGAGCCGCTTGAATTGCTCGATGAAATCTCAAACGTGCTGGCCCTCGATACCGCGCCTATGGTCTGGCCGATCGGACGTGGCCGTGAGTTCAAAGGGACATTCGATCTCTACAATCCGCGCATCAGCCGCCTAGATGACGATGGAGAGGCACTGCCCGTAACAGGTGTGAACGATCCGGTCATCGATACGTTACTCGAGCCCGATGCAGCTCAGCGCTGGCGCGAGGAAGCCGGCCTTGTGATCGACGCCTGCGGTAAGTTCGAACTCGAAGCCTTCCGTCATGGATCTTTGACACCCGTCTATTTCGGCAGCGCGCTGCGCAACTTTGGCGTTCGCGATCTGCTTGACGCGCTGATTGCGCACGCGCCGCCGCCGCGCAGCCTGAAATCGGCAAATCGCATGGTCGAAGCCAACGAACCGGCCATGACCGGCATAGTTTTCAAGATCCAAGCCAACATGGATCCCAATCACCGGGACCGTATGGCCTTCATGCGCATCGTGTCGGGGAAGCTCACACGAGGCATGCGCGCCAAACTGGTGCGTACCGGCAAAACCATGGCGCTGACGGCGCCGCAGTTCTTTTTCGCTCAAGACCGTTCGCTGGCGGAAGAAGCATTCGCCGGCGATGTGGTCGGCATCCCCAACCGCGGTGCGCTGCGTATCGGCGACGCCTTGACTGAAGGCGAGGACATCACGTTCCTCGGCATCCCAAGCTTCGCGCCCGAAATTCTCCGCCGCGTGCGCCTGGAAGATGCCATCCGCGCCAAGAAGCTGCGCGAGGCCCTGATGGAAATGGCCGAGGAAGGCGTTGTTCAGATATTCAATCCGCTCGACGGCACGCAGCCCATCGTCGGCGTTATCGGTGCGTTGCAGCTCGATGTGCTCGCCGACCGGCTGACCAACGAATACAGCCTGCCCATCGCCTTCGAGCAGCCGCAATGGGAAACCGTGCGCTGGGTATCGTCGGACGATCCAAAGGCCCTTGAAACGTTCGTTGAAAAAAATCGCGGGCAGGTTGCCGTCGATCTCGATGGCGACCGGGTTTTCTTTGCGCCCTCGACGTTCAGCCTCGGCTGGGCGCAAGACAAGAACCCGGCCATCCGCTTCACCGATATCAAGACGACGACGGTTTAGGGGTGGCGTGCGTTCGTATGATTGGACTGCAATTGTAGAAAGCAATTTTGTGCCGGTTTGCGATCCCGATCATTGCACGGTCCGGTCATGATCCACCGCTCGGGCCACAACACAGGCGTCGTTACGCAATCTTTGCCGGGCCACACGAACCCAAACCGCTAGTTTCCTTCGGACTCCAAACGCACACAGTCACGCGGCCTTTGCTCTGACCCGTCCCGGCTTGGGCTTCTTGGTTTGCGGCTCAGGAGTCCGTAGGTTGGGTCAAGTGAAGCGCGACCCAACACGTCAAGGCAAGATCAATAATGTTGGGTCGCACGCCGCCTGCTTAGTAGGCGGCGTGCGACACCAACCTACAATCTTTGTCAGGGGACACGATCTCGAACCGGTTTGTTTCGCGCGAAACGCTAGGGTCGTTCCGGTCTTAGTTGAATAGTGGAACGACCCTAGCTATTTGTTTTGTCGTGCTTCTTGGCGGGAAAACCGCTCGCACTTTTCCCGGAAGCCCTCTAAGGCGCGGTTGGGGTTCGGGTCATGTCCCCCGCCTTCGGCACGCGCGGATCGTCTGGCTCAACGACGATGTAGTCACGCTCAAGCCCGCGGGTAGTGCGGATTTCGACGGGCAGAATGATCTGATCATCGCGCACGGCGCCAAGCTCCTTCTCGCGGCCGGGAAGTACCATGGTGACTTTCTCGCCCGCCCAAATTATCACGGTGCCGCCGTTGCGCGCGGCGTTGGCGGCCCATTGCTTGACGACCGTATAATAGGGTTCGATTCTCCAGGCATTGCTGCGCTCGGGATCAACATGGATTGCGATCCGGTTGGCGCGTTCTTCGAAGTTGATCAGAAATCTGGCCTTGGCCGGCTTCCAGCGGTCATCGAGATCGGGCAGGCGCAAGTAACCGCAATAAAAGCCGCGGCAGGCTTGTGGGCGGGTTTCATAGGCCGTGCAGCCGGCCTTGGGGTTGCAATGGCGGCACCACACGCCACGTGGTTTTTCGAGCACGTCGATGTCAAGCAACTTGCAACACATGGTGCAGGTGCCGCATGAGCGGCCGGGGACCAGTGCGGGTTGAGTGGCTTCAGCAAACGAATCCGGCATACTAGTGTTCCGACTCTGACATTTCGATTCCGAAAAGTCAGCCCGGAACCCTAGCCACTCTTTTGATTGTGTTGCGTCTTTCCAAACATCGGTCCACCTGTCGCCGGACTTGAATGTTTGGGACGCAACACTAGTATTTCTCCAAGCCCGGCCTTCTTTAACAGCATGGCGGCCGGCTCGCTTTTGAGTTGCTCGCGGCGACACGCGTTCCGCGCGCTGGCCGCCGCTCACGAGACATCTGCGCTTGGCGGCCGGCTCCCCGGAGGGGAGTCGCCAAGCGCCAAGCAAGATGTGTGCATTTGCCTCGCCTGCATGGACTATCATGGGGGATTGATGCCTTGACCGCAACATGGTCGATGCCAACAAAGGCACGAGGTTTTTGTTCCGAGGTCAAACATTTATGACGGCCAGCCAGATCGCCCCGACGCGCCACCGGTTCCTGCTCGTGCACAACGCCATTGCCGGTGTTAAGGGCCGCACACTCGTTGACGAAGTTGTTGCCAGACTCGAGTCAGTGGGGGCCAGCATCACCAAATGTGCCTCTGGAGAGGCCGCCATGCGCGAAGCCGTCGATCACGCGGCGGGCAACTTCGATGCCATCATAGCCGCCGGAGGTGATGGGACGGTTCGTGCGCTGGCCGCTGCCCTCAACGGCGCGGCCGTTCCAATTGCCCTCATTCCTATGGGCACAGGCAATGTGCTGGCGAGTGAAGTGGGCTTGCCAAAGCGAGCGGGCCATTTAGCCGATGTCATCTTACAGGGGCGTGTGCAATCCATTTCGGGCGCGCGCGCCAATGGAGAGCCATTCTATCTGATGGCGGGCGCTGGTTTTGACGGCGCAGCCGTCAGCGGGCTCGACACGCCGTGGAAGCGGCGTGTGGGAAAGCTCGCTTATGCGGGGCCAGGGTTGAGGGCGCTGACGCGCAAACCACCCCTCCTCAATGTTACAGTCGATGGCCAAGCCTACACGGCAAACTGGGTGGTGTTTACAAACGGGCAGCGTTACGGCGGACCTTTCACAATCACCAAGCGGGCCGATCTGCGCTCGGCTGGACTTCATGCGGTTTTGATTACCGCCGCATCACGGCTGGCGCTTTTGGCCAAACTGGCGCGGCTTGGTGTTGCATCGCTGGACCGGGCGAAGGGGGTCCAAGTTATCCCGTGCGAGCGGGCCACGGTGCGTTCGCTTCAGCCGGTTGCCGTACAAGTGGATGGCGATCCATTTGGCCAAACACCTCTTGATATTGTGGCGGGCGGCAGCGGGTTCTATTTCATCGTTCCGCACGCCTATGCCCTGGGCAAGGCATAGACCGGCGTATTGGCGCCTTTTATTGCCGTGCTTCTTTTCGGAAAACCGCTTCACACTTTTCCGGAAGCACTCGGGTTTGCCGTGCTTCACTCCGGAAAACCGCTTCACACTTTTCCAG
>JBEBJD010000037.1:0-12784 GCA_040080075.1 Hyphomicrobium sp.
ATCACAAATGGCTATGACACATGACGAACGAGGATGCTCGCCGGCCAGGAGCGGCGCGAAGAGCGTAGCCCAGCTACGGTCGAGCGTTGCGACACCGCCGGCAAGCATCCTCGTTCGCCCGCAGGGTCGCGGCCCCCGGCCGCCCTCGTCGTCGCACGTCTTGCGCGTAGCGATGGCTACGCGCTGCGACGCGCTTCTGGCGGATCGACTCGGGGTTCCGCGATCAGGTGTCATAGCCATTTGTGATTCCGGGTACTAGGGCGCCAATGTGGATGCGCCGGCCTTGTCAATACTTCGACCTACGAACGGGCGCCATCTTTACCGCCTGTGCGGGCAATCGTCACGTCGGCCTCGCGCTTCGTCTTATCCCGGGCATCGGAGCCAGGTTTTGCTGGAGCATCAATCGACTCGCCCGCGCTTTCGCGGGCTGCCGTTTCGATTACCTTAGCGTCGACCGTTGCACCGTTGGTGTAGGCATTGCCGTTGATCCGCCTGGCTTTATCCCGCGTTACACCGTCTCCCGCCATCAGCAGTCTGCACACGCGCGACAGCGTTTCGCGCAGTTTGTGACGATGAACAACCATGTCGATCATGCCGTGGGCCAACAGATACTCGGAGCGCTGGAACCCTTCCGGCAATTGCTCACGGATGGTCTGTTGAATAACGCGCGGACCGGCAAAGCAGATCAGCGCACCCGGCTCGGCAATGTGGATGTCGCCCAGCATGGCATAAGATGCCGTCACGCCGCCCGTCGTCGGATCGGTCAGCACGACAATATACGGCAGCTTCGCTTCACGCAGCCGCTGCACTGCAATCGTGGTGCGCGGCATCTGCATGAGGGAGAGAATGCCTTCCTGCATGCGAGCCCCGCCCGAAGCCGCGAACAATATAAAGGGACACTTCTTTTCGACCGCGCGCAACATGCCCGTGAGAATGGCTTCGCCAGCGGCCATGCCGAGTGAGCCAGCCATAAAATCGAAGTCCTGGACCGCTGCGATAATGCGCTGACCATCAAGCTGGCCTTGCGCGACCATCACGGCGTCGTCGAGATTGGTCTTGGATTTTGCATCCTTCAAACGATCCGTGTAGCGGCGTCCATCGCGGAACTTGAGTGGATCTTGCGCAACGGCCGGGACAGCCACTTTGTCGTAAGTGCCGCCATCGAAGATACTGGCCAAGCGCAGCGGAGCGCTCATGCGCTCGTGGTGATTGGAACCTGGAAAAACAAACTGATTGGCTTCGAGGTCTTTGTAAAAAACCATCTGCCCGGTAACGGGACACTTGACCCACATATTGTCCGGCACTTCCCGCTTGGTTGTCAGGAAGCTGCGAATTTTTGGCCGGACGACGTTGTTGATCCAGTTCACTCTTTGAAAGCTCCTCAAACAGCCTGCCGCGGCTGTTTCAAATTTATTGCCGTCAGAAACTTATGCCCCTTTGAGGGCGCGGCTTAGACTTGCGGCCAAATCCAGAACCGCCGGTACGGTCTTCGCAGTCGCCCGACCTTGGGCGCCAAGGCTGGCCTCAATCGCCGATACGAACGCCGAGCCGACGACGACGCCATCAGCTCCCTTTGCAATTGCTATGGCCTGCTCAGGTGTTTTTACGCCAAAACCGACCACTACGGGAAGCGCTGTGGACTTTTTGATGCGGGTAACTTGGGAGTGAACATCGTTTGCTTGCGGCGTCGCTGCCCCGGTTATGCCCGTGATCGATACATAATACAGAAATCCGGAGGTATTCGCCAGAACTGCAGGCAGCCGCTTGCCGTCGGTTGTTGGCGTAGTCAACCTTATGAAATTTAATCCTTTTTTGATTGCAGGCAGGCATAACTCATCGTCAGCTTCGGGCGGAACATCGACCACAATCAGCCCGTCGACACCTGCTTTGACGGCGTCGCCGACAAATTTCTCGTTCGAATAAACATAAATTGGATTGTAGTAGCCCATGAGCACGATTGGCGTCTCCTGGTCGGTTTTGCGGAAATCCGCGACCAGTTGCAGCGTCTTTTTCATGTTCTGACCGGCTTTGAGCGCCCGCAAGCTTGACGCCTGAATCGCCGGGCCATCAGCCATGGGATCGGAAAACGGCATCCCGAGCTCGATGATATCGGCACCGGCCTTTGGCAGTCCCTCGAGAATTTTGCGCGACGTTTCAAGATCGGGATCGCCCGCACTGATGAATGTCACGAGAGCGGGCTTGCCTTGCTTCTTGAGCGCTGCAAAGCGTCGATCGATGCGGGTTCCGGTTGTGAACATTAGTTAGTCAACTTTTCTTTGTTATGGCCGACTCAGGTCATCACCAACAGATGTTGCGGGTTCAGCCGCTTCATCCTGCAATATTCTTTTTTCAGATTTTACATGCGTCCAAAACAGGCCCGACATATTTTTTCTAGCTTGATCAGAATAAGGATCGTTAGGATATCTGGAAATTAGCTCTTCATAAAGAGCCTTCGTTCGTGTCATGCTTCCCGCTTGACTACCGGCGAGATATAACTCTTTCGGTGTCTTTGCTCGAAAAGCTTTTTCAAATTCACATTTCTGGTAGCCGTAGCCTTCGCTGAGAGCCCTGTCGATACTTGCAACCTCATCGCACTTTAATGCGTTGAGCGCCGCCCATCGCAACTCTTGTTGTCGTCGACCCTCCTTCAGCGACCTCTGAATTCCATCAGGTGTCACATTCCAAGCCTGCACTTTGTATTGGCTTCCGGCTGCTAGGATGGTCGAGTCAGGGCTGAATGCAAGAGCGTAGCCTCCAACCCTACTTATGTTGACTAGGTCTTGAACGATCTGACCAGTCTTAAAGTCTACAATTCGGACATTTGCTTCTTCAATTCCAAACGCAATCAGCTTACCGTCTGGACTGAACACTACTGCTCGAACTGGCGCATTCATTTCGATCAGTCTGGAAAGCGGAAGGCCCGTTGCAGTATCCCAGATACGAATTGTCTTGTCTTCGGAACTACTCGCAATCCGAGTTCCATCAGGGCTAATCGCTACGCTAAACACCTTTGCCGTATGGCCTCTGAGTGTTTGCAAGTTGTTCCCAGTGGCTACGTCCCAAATTTTTAGTGTTCCATCCAGTGATGCGCTAACCAATTTTTTTCCGTCGGGAGTAAATGTGGATTGATAGACAAAGTGCTCGTGGCCTAAAAGCGTCTTTAGCATTTCGCCGGTGCGGACATCCCAAATTCGCACGGACTTATCCATAGAGCTGCTTGATAGTTTGGCGCCATCAGGACTGAAGGCAACGTCAAACACATTGGCCCCGTGCCCAGCCAGGTCACGCGATGACTTTCCTCCAGATGTAAGGTCCCAAAGTCGAACGCTGTGATCAAGCGAAGCACTGGCTAGAACCAAACCATCGGGACTAAAGGCAATTCTGGTTATTCGCTGCGAATGCCCTTCGAATGCAGCGAGCGGCACGCCCGTCTCTGATGACCAAAGGCGAATAATCGCATCGTCGCCAGCACTGGCGATAATCTTCCCGTCCGGGCTGAACTGCACTGCAGCTATTGATCGATCAGGGTCGTCTATGACGAAACTTGCGGCTTGCGGATCAGCAGAGCAAACAGCCGACGTCAAACCCATGATGCAGAGCAGTGCAGCAAACAGACATATTTGACGCTTCTTCATCAGAATACCTGCATCGCGCTGCGCTCGATATCGTCCTTGAGAATGGGATGAAGAGATGTACGCGTGCCCACATCGACCTCGGTGCCAAGAATCTCGTGCAGCAGCCGTTGCAGGCGAATCAACTCGAGCAGGCCAATGTTCTGAGTAAGATCACGGTCGAAAAAGAGATCAACGTCCGAATCCGGCCCCGCTTCGTCGCGCGAGTAAGACCCATACAGATAAAGTGCCGCAACGCCGAAACGGCGAATGGCTTCGGCGTTCTGCATCAAACGATCAACCACCTCAGTTCGGCGCATTGCTAGTACCCACTATCAAATCTTGATCCCCAAAATCTTGGCGACAGAAAACACGTCTTTGTCGCCGCGCCCGCATAGGTTCATCACCAGCAAGCTGTCTTGAACCATCGTAGGCGCGAGCTTGGTGACATAGGCCAGCGCATGGCTTGGCTCCAGCGCCGGAATGATACCTTCCAATCGCGCGCAAAGCTGAAACGCGGTCAGGGCTTCCTTGTCGGTGATGGGGACATAGGTCACGCGGCCTGTATCTTTGAGCCAGGAATGTTCGGGTCCGACGCCGGGATAGTCGAGGCCCGCCGAAATCGAATGGCCTTCAAGAATTTGCCCATCGGAATCTTGCAAGAGATATGTGCGATTGCCGTGCAGGACGCCGGGCGTACCGCCGCTCATGGAGGCAGCATGGCCGTTTTCAACATCGATGCCGTGACCACCAGCTTCGACGCCATAAATCTTGACAGACGCATCATCGAGGAATGGATGGAACAGGCCGATCGCGTTTGACCCGCCACCAATGCAGGCCACGAGCGCATCCGGCAGACGGCCTTCGGCGGCCATCAACTGCTCTTTGGTCTCGCGGCCAATCACCGATTGGAAATCGCGCACCATGGCCGGATAGGGATGCGGGCCCGCCGCCGTGCCGATGATGTAGTAGGTATCCTTGACGTTGGTGACCCAATCGCGCAGCGCCTCGTTCATGGCGTCTTTGAGCGTGCCGGCACCCGATGTGACAGGATTGATTTTCGCGCCAAGCATGTGCATGCGGGCGACGTTGGGGGACTGGCGCTCAACATCGGTCGCACCCATGAAAATTTCGCACGGCAGGCCAAAGCGCGCGCATACTGTCGCTACCGCCACACCATGCTGACCGGCGCCGGTTTCGGCGATAATGCGGGTCTTGCCCATGCGCATGGCGAGCAGGATTTGCCCTAGGCAATTGTTGATCTTGTGCGAGCCGGTGTGATTGAGTTCATCGCGCTTGAAGTAGATCTTGGCGCCGCCTTTGCCGCCCTTCTCAGCCGCCACATCGCGCAAATGTTTGGTCATACGCTCGGCGAAATAAAGCGGCGATGGCCGCCCGGCATAATAGGTATTGAGATAGGTCACTTCGGCCGCGAAAGCGGGATCGGCCTTGGCTGCATTGTAAGCCTGTTCGAGATCGAGAATCAGCGGCATCAAAGTTTCGGCAACGAAGCGTCCGCCATATATGCCGAAATGTCCGCGTTCGTCGGGGCCGCTGGCAAAGCTGTTGAGCTTGGTCTCGCCTGCTTTTTTAGTTTTTGTGGCCATCGAACGATCCTTGAATATTGCGCACCCGCTGGGGGCGGCAGGCAGGGGCGTCTACTTAGCTGTCTTTGCGTTGCGGATAAAGAGGCGGATCAGCTCATGGTCCTTAATGCCAGGTGCGGATTCCACACCCGATGAAACGTCGACGCTGCCGGCGCCGGTCTGGCGGATCGCATCAGCGACGTTGTCAGGCGTCAGCCCGCCCGAAAGCATATAAGGAACCCGGCCTTTGACCGCTGTTAGAAGGCTCCAGTCGAAGGCCAGGCCATTGCCACCTGGCAACAAGGCCGCGGGCGGGGGCTTGGCGTCAAAGAGAATGGTATCGGCCATTGGCCGGTAATCCAGGGCGCGAATTGCGTCGCCTTCCGTCGCCACCGCGATGGCTTTCATGATGGGACGGCGCGTCAAGCGCGCGATTTCAGCCACCCGCTCTGGCGTCTCTTTGCCATGAAGCTGGATCATGTCGGGCGCAACAGCATCAACCACCCGCTGCAGCGCAGCGTCATCGGGATTGACGAGAAGCGCCACTACCTGCGCACGCCCTCGCGCCACTTTCGCTAGAGCAGCGGCGGTTGTCAGATCGAGATTGCGCGGACTCTTTGGGAAGAAAACCAAGCCCACATAGTCAGCGCCCTCCGCCAACGCAGTTTCGAGGGCGGGTTTTGTTGTCAAACCGCAGATTTTGACTTTTGCCGTCACGGCTTGGATCTATCCGGTAAATTTTAGCGAGCAAGTCTCGCCGGAATGGTCGCCCGATGTGCGAAATATTCTAGAGTAATTGTCCTGCGAAGTGGATGCCGGTTTTTCGCAGAAAATGCGACCAAGAAATCGGCTGGAGCGCGCATATTACAGCGCATCATGGAACGCCTCATCGAAGCGCATGATACGAATTGCCGGCGGATCAGGCGGCTGTGCGGCGCGACGGCGACGGCAGGGCCACAGGCTTTGTGCCAGCCGGTCCACCGGCAGTGGCAATGCTGGCATCGCGCTCGCGGATCAAGCGATCTGCCTCGGTTCGCCAGCGTTTGGCCTCTTCCACGCTCTTGCGCGACGACTTCCGCCAGCGTCCCTGCGTGATCCAAGTGGCTACACCACCGAGCAGAACACCTGCGATTAAAGCGCCAATGATATGGGCATAGAACGGCAATACAATCTGCAGAGCAGGAGCCTCGGGCCGGAAAGGATCGAGCACGAGAGCCACGCTATGCCTGTTGGAAACCGCAATGGCGACCAATACAATGGCAGCCAAGAACGACACCACAAGTCCCAACATGCGCCTAATCACGGGCTCACTTCGCTCCTCTTTACTCGTTGCGCAGGGCTGCTCCGTATGGGGAGCCGGCCGCCGTGCGGGGTAAACTTACCCGTTCAAACGGTCTCGTAGCTCTTTGCCGGTCTTGAAGAACGGCACAAATTTTTCAGATACCGGAACCGTTGATCCCGTGCGCGGATTGCGGCCCTGACGTGCGGCGCGATGTTTGACCGTGAAAGCGCCAAAGCCGCGCAATTCAACACGGTCACCGCGCGCCAAGGCATCGACGATTTCATCAAACACAACGTTGACGATGCGCTCCACGTCTCGATGATAGAGATGCGGATTGGACCCGGCAATTTTTTGTATGAGTTCGGACTTGATCACAGGCGCCCCCCAAGGACAGAGATACTAAAGCATTTGTATTTACTCAATTTTCTGAAGGGTGCCAAACAGAAACGAGCCCGTCAAGACCTAGGTTGGTACCCCCCCGGTCTCCGCTGATCGCCCGCATGGCCTTAGACCAGCTTGCCTCGACCAGCCGCTCTGGCCATGACGCCATGGAACTCCCCAGTCCCCAGCCACCAGGCACATCCGGCTTCCAATCTATAATTTTAAGGTCTTTGGCGATGCCGCGCTTGTCTTCAAGCCAGCGCCGCGCCTCCGCTTCGCCGCCAATTTCATCGACCAGTTTGACATCGACGGCCGCACGGCCTGAGTAAACACGGCCCTTTTCCAGCCCTGGCAGGTCTTGCGCCTTAATTCCGCGGCGGGTCTCAACGAGCGAAATAAACCAGCGGAATCCATCGTCGATCAGCTCTTGCATGACTTTGAGGGCGGCTGGATCGGGCGCGGCAAACGCCGAAGGCTGGGCCTTGAGCTCGCCGCTCTTAACCTCGTTCATTTTGACGCCGACCTTGGCCAGCAGATCGGAAAATTCGGGCCACTGCGCTATAACGCCCACAGAGCCTGTAATGGTGTTGCCACGCGCAATAATGTGATCTGTGCCCAGCCCCACGATATAGCCCGCCGACGCAGCCACCGTGCCAAACTGGGCCACAACTGGCTTATCTTCGGCCAAACTGCGCAGGCCTTCGTAGAGGGCTTCGCCCCCAGTAGTGGTGCCGCCCGGACTGTTAACGAATACGATAACACCCTTAACGCCCTTGGCCTCCTTGAGGCGCTTGAGCAGGGCAAGCTGCTGGCGGTCTTCGAGAATTGTGCCCTCGATGGCAACACGAGCGATCTGATGCTCGGTGGCCAGGTCCAACAAAGCCTCATTGCCCAGCGCCCATGCGCCAATGGCAAGGCCCACGGCCGCGATAGCAAGCGAACGCCAAAGGCTAAGGCCCCGGCGCATTCGGCGGCGGTCGAGAACGGTTTCGGTTTCAGGATGCATATGCCAACTCTCCAGCCGTCTGCGGCGCGCGATCAATCATAATGGGATCTGTACGATAGCAGCTAGGCAAGTCTTGGGCCGCCACCAATTGCTCAATAGCAAAACGAAAAATGGCACCGGGAGCCGCCCCCCGGTGCCTTGACAGTCTCAATCCTTCAATACCGCAGCTTATTCGGCGTCGGTATCGTCATCGGCGTCACGCTTCTTGATCGCGGCCTTGAAGATGTCGCCGAGCGATGCACCCGAATCCGACGACCCGAACTGGGCCACGGCCTGCTTCTCTTCCGCGATTTCAAGAGCCTTGATCGACACCGTGATGCGGCGCGCAGCCTTATCGGCGGTGAGAACTGCCGCATCGACCTTCTGGCCAACCGTGAAGCGCTCGGTGCGCTGCTCGGAACGTTCACGCGAGAGATCGGCGCGCTTGACAAAGGCGATGATATCGCTATCGGCAATCTTGACCTCGATGCCCGCGTCCTGAACGGCCACGACATGACAAGTGACCTGGTCGCCCTTCTTGTACTTGGCCATGGCGTCGCCGGGATCGCCGCTCAACTGCTTGATGCCGAGCGAAATGCGTTCCTTGGCGGCGTCAACATCAAGAACCTGGGCTTTGACCGTGTCGCCCTTCTTGTAGTCCTTGATGACTTCGTCGCCCGGGCGCTGCCAGTCGAGATCCGACAAATGCACCATACCGTCGACACCATTGTCGAGACCGATGAACAGTCCGAACTCGGTGATGTTGCGGATCGGGCCTTCGATGACCGAACCCTTGGGATGAGCTGAGATGAAGGCATCCCACGGGTTGTCCTGGGTCTGCTTGAGGCCGAGTGAAATGCGGCGCTTTTGGGGATCGACTTCGAGCACCTGCACGTCGACCATCTGGCTCGTCGAGACGATCTTGCCGGGATGGATGTTCTTCTTGACCCAGCTCATTTCCGAGACGTGGATCAGGCCTTCGACGCCCGGCTCCAGTTCAACGAACGCACCGTAATCAGCGATGTTGGTAACAGCGCCCTTGATCTTGGCTCCAACTGGATACTTCTCGGCGATAGCCGCCCACGGATCAGACTGGAGCTGCTTCATGCCCAGTGAAATACGCTGCGTATCTGGGTTGATGCGGATGATCTGCACCTTGACCGTATCGCCGACGTTGAGGATTTCGGACGGGTGATTGACGCGGCGCCATGCCATGTCGGTGACATGCAGCAGGCCGTCGATGCCGCCCAGATCGATGAACGCACCGTAGTCGGTGATGTTCTTGACGAGGCCGTCGATGACCTGACCTTCGCCCAGGCGGGCGACGATGTCGGCGCGCTGCTCGGCACGAGTTTCTTCAAGAACACTGCGGCGAGAAACCACGATGTTGCCGCGGCGGCGATCCATCTTGAGGATCTGGAACGGCTGCGATTGATGCATCAAGGGGCCAATATCGCGCACGGGGCGAATGTCGACCTGTGAACCGGGAAGGAACGCGACGGCGCCATCGAGGTCGACCGTGAAGCCGCCCTTGACCTTGTTGAAGATCACGCCGTTGACCTTCTCGCCCTTTTCGAAGAGTTTCTCGAGACGCGTCCAGCTTTCTTCGCGCTTGGCCTTCTCGCGCGACAGCACGGCTTCACCGAGCGCATTTTCGACGCGCTCCAGGTAAACCTCGACGGTGTCGCCGATCTTCAATTCATTGGGCTTGCCAAGAATGCCGAATTCCTTCAGCGGCACGCGGCCTTCCATCTTGAGGCCGACGTCGATGACAGCAAGGTCCTTCTCAATGCCAACGATCTTGCCCTTGACGACCTGGCCTTCGAACACATCGTCTTTGGCCAAGCTCTCGGCGAGCAGGCTGGCGAAATCCTCGCGCGTGGGGTTCATCTCTTTGTTGACTGCGATATTCATCAAAGTTCCATTTCAGATACGGTTGATCCACCCCGTCTGGCAGGCGCCTGGGGTGGAGGATGTTGAGGGAATGACAAACGGCCCGGCCGCTCAAGAAAGTGAGGGCCCGGAACAAATGCCGGTGCGATGGTGGTGATTAGGGTGTGATACCGCCGTGATGAGCCCGCGGGCCCTGCCAACAGAATTTTGGAGTGGTTACCTCCCCATTGCCGGGTGAGGGCGCTCCTATTGGCCGATCTTCCTCTTGATCAATCCGACAGCGGTGCCGAATGCGGTTTCTATATCTAAGTCTGTCGTATCGAGCAAGATGGCATCGCTGGCCGGCTTCAAGGGTGCGGCAGACCGGCTCTGGTCGCGCTCGTCGCGTAAGCGAATATCAGCCAGAACGCCGTCATAGGTCACCGCATCTCCCCGCCCTTGTAACTCGCTGAAGCGGCGAAATGCCCGCACTTCGGGGCTGGCCGTGACAAAAATCTTAACCGGCGCATCCGGGCAAATGACGGTGCCTATGTCGCGGCCGTCGAGCACGGCACCGGGTGCCTGGGCCGCAAAAGCGCGCTGGTAGGCCAATAGCGCCAGGCGAACCGGCGGGATGCGAGCGACGACGGAGGCGGCCTCGCCTGCCTCAGCCCCGCGCAAGGCCGGGTCGTCGAGCGTTTCGTGATTGAGGCCCCGGGCAGCCGCAATAGCCGCCCAAATGTCGTCGTGGCGAAAGCCACTGGCCCCTACGTCGCGTGCGGCCGCTCGGTACAAAAGTCCGGTGTCGAGGCAGTGATAACCGAAATGGCCGGCCACCCTCTTGGCCAGCGTGCCTTTGCCCGATGCGGCTGGTCCGTCAATTGCAATGATCATGGATGTGCTCGAAGCGGCGCGTGTTGGCGCTACTGCTAGGCGCAAATCCCGCCCGGATCAACGGGGCCAAAGGTAAGGAATTGTCTCAGGTGTTCCAGATTAACCGCAACAATTGATCGTCGTGGTGGCACATCGGGACAAGGATTAAGGTTCTGTTAACGCGTGAGTTATTGAGGAACTTAAACAAATGCAGCCGGAAATCCGGACAAACCGTCAAGCCCGGCGCTTGTTGCTGGGTGGCAAGATCATCTTCAACAACCGCAATTCAGTCTTCGATTGTGTGGTTCGCGCGCTGTCGGCCGATGGCGCCGAACTGCGCATGAAAAGCACGCTTGGTGTGCCCGACGCATTCGAGCTGCGCATCGGACCAGCCGGCGAGGCATTTCAATGCGACATTGCCTGGCGCACCGAAACGGAGATCGGTGTAATGTTTCTTGGCAAACGAGCCACTGCCTCGCCGCTTCTCAATGGGCTGCAATTGGGCGAGTGACGGGTCATTCATGCCCGCCACGGCACGGATACTTTTTCTAGATCTGACCAGTGCTGAATAGTCACGTCACCGGTCCTTCACGAGCTCAGCACTCGGAAAGGGGACCGCGGGCGGCACCGGGACAAGTAATTCGACCAAGCGGTCTGTTTCACACCGTCCCGTCAATCTCGCATTGCGGGAGAGTTAAGGACCTGCAACGGCGCTTCGGCATTGGGCCCCATACGGCAGTTTCCACAGTACAAAAAAGCAGCCTGCAATCGGGCCAGCAACTGGTCACGTGAAGTGCAGCTGTTCTCACTGTTTTTCCTTCATACAGTCGGGGTCTTTCTGGTACGTGCCCCGCTCGTGCAGGGCCCAGTATTCATCCATGCACTTGAAGGTTCGGTCCCAATTGTAATCAATGCGGCGCTGCTCGTCGCCGGTGGCCTTGATGTCCGCATCGTATTGCTCCTGCCGCGCGCGCCATTCGGCAGCTCTGGCGCGCCCACTTAACTGTGCGGCCGTGGACCACAGACCCACCTGGTTGGAGAGCAGCGCGACGATTCCTGCGAGTGACGCGGCGATCACCAGACGCTGCCCCAGTGATGACTCGCGAACGAGAGCGGCAAGCGCGTGAAAACTCCCAAAAGTCCCGGCGCGTTGTACAGCACCAAGTCGTTGCTGGGCTTGCGGCGAATGTGAACCGCTGACGGGATGGCCGATAGGCGACGGCGCCGCATCATGGTCCGCCAATGAGCCCGCAATTGGTTTGCCCCCGGCGTGCCGGCTGAACTCGTGCCAGCGGCGGCCAACAGCCTGTTGAAACTCCTCGAAGGGTAAGGTGTGATAATAGGAAAGGTAGATCTCGCTCGGGCTGCCATTCTGTCCAACGACCGGCTCGAGCCATCTGCCTTTAGTCAGCGATTCGTAGAAGCGTTGCGACACGACAATTTTGGTGACTGTAGTCGAGGAAAAATCTCGCGTTGCGCTCACCTTCGCGATGCCGAACTCGAGGATCTCGTCCCAGGGAATGAACGTCTCGGAGAGGTCGCGGAAAAGAACACCCTGCGGTGAGAGAACGATACTCGGCCGGCTCGGCTGCGTGCGGCGGTAAATGACGATACCAAGGAAGGCGAGTGAGAACCCAATACTCGCCCATCCGATCAAGACAACATTGCGCTCGGGCTCCGCGCCGTCGAGCGGATTCAAAAGAAATAGGCCAAGCGCGATCCCGGCCAGCGGAACCGGGAAGAACTGGCGCGCGAGGTCGTGCGATTGGCCGTATTCCAGCGTACGTTGAACGTCATTGATTTCAGGCTTCATGCAACCCCTGCTCCAACTCCGCGATTAGAGAGAAGCGCATGAGTGGCGCTCGATCAAGCGGGAAGCGCCAGTAAGCTTTCGATCGGGCTGCCGGGGATACTCCCTCAGCACTCCATGCGCCCCTTTGTGTAACTGGCGGCCGTCTCATCCGGCTATGCCAGAAAACCAAGCGACAAGATTGGGGCAAGCGTCGTGCCGAAGGCACGCCAGCAAAGAGGCTCGGCCCAACATGTTACGGCAGGTCCCAAAAATGTTAGGTCACGCCACGCCCACAAATGTCATCCCGGTGCTTGTCACCGGGATCCAATACGCCGCTAGGTTTGGAACGTATTGCTTGGCAAGCCCAAGCAGCTCTGTCGTGCCGGACTAATGGATCCCGGC
>JBEBJD010000110.1:0-2811 GCA_040080075.1 Hyphomicrobium sp.
CGAGGCTCAAAGAAGCGCAAAAACTCGGGTTCACTCAAGCAGTTATACCCACCGCCGGAGAATCGGGAGGGGACCAGTCTCGTATTGAGCTAACCCGGATCGCCCATTTGAAGGATCTTGCAGCCACGCTTCGGCCATGCGACTGAACTACTAAAGGCGCTGAGGGACATAAGGTGCCAGGATCGGGAGACTTCCGTATATGATCGGGCCATTGACGTTTCTTGACGCAGGGCTGTTAACGCTCGCGTTCATCTCCGGTCTGCTCGCCATGTACCGAGGGCTGTCACGCGAAGTTCTGTCCATCCTGTCTTGGGTGGCGGGTGCGGCGGCCGGCGTCTGGCTGTATAATAGTCAGCCCGCGCTAGGCGCCGATATTGGCCGCCAAACAGGCCTGCCACCGCAAGTGGCGCAAATTGCCATTGCCGCCGTGGCCGGCCTCATCGTGCTTATTATCGTCGAATTGATTACATCTCGAATTTCCGACGCCGTTTTAGACAGCCAGGTCGGCATGATCGATCGCATCCTGGGCTTCATTTTCGGTGCACTGCGTGGCTTCTTGATCGTGGTGATCTTCTACGCCGGGCTGTTGTTCTTCATTCCAGACCTCGACACCCGCTACGAATGGGTTGGCAAATCAATCTCATTGCCCCAGGTGCGCGGTACGGCGACTTCGCTCAGCGGCTTCGTCAACGAAAATGTGCTGCCCAGGCTGGGCGCGCCCAAGGAAAAGCCGCCGGAAGGTTGAGTTGGCAACTGCGCTCCTGGACTTCAAGTAGCGGGAATCACAGGGTTGATGTAACTCTTATGCAGTCATAAATTCGTCTTGTTAGTAGCCGTAGCCTTATGATTGGGCTATGGACATCTCGCGCAGGCGACAGCGGGAGACGGCCATGACGGAGCATCATGAGACCGGGGCGGAGCCCCGAGATTTTGGTTATTCCCGCTACGGCGACGATAGACTCCGCGAAGAGTGCGGGGTCTTTGGTGTATTTGGACACCCCGAAGCCGCTGCCATCACTGCGTTGGGACTGCACGCGTTGCAGCATCGCGGCCAGGAAGGCGCTGGCATCGTCAGTTACGATGGCAAGCACTTTCATGCTGAGCGCCGAATTGGGCTTGTTGGCGACAACTTCAACGACGCCAAAGTGATTGGCCGCCTTCAAGGCTCGATGGCCATCGGTCACAACCGCTATTCGACCACGGGTGAGCCGTCACTCAAGAACGTACAACCGCTCTATGCCGATATTGACACCGGCGGTTTCGCGATCGCACACAACGGCAATCTCACCAACGGGGTGTCACTGCGTCAGGAGCTGATCTCGACGGGGGGCATATTCCCGTGGACATCCGATACCGGCGTCGTGCTGCATCTCCTATCCCGCTCGCGCAAGCATCGCATGGTCGAGCGCGTTGTCGAAGCCATTCGCCAGGTCGAAGGCGCGTACGCCTTCGTCTGCTTGACCAACGACATGATGATTGCCGCGCGCGATCCCGTCGGCATACGCCCGCTGGTACTTGGCCGTCTCAACGGGGCCTATGTGCTGGCGTCGGAAACCTGCGCCCTTGATATCGTGGGCGCGCAGTTCGAGCGCGAAATTGAGAATGGCGAAGTTATCGTCATTACCAAAGCCGGCCTCGAAAGCCACCGCCCTTTCCCCAAGCGCGCCGCACGGCCCTGTATATTTGAGTACATCTACTTCTCGCGCCCCGACAGCGTTATTGGCGGCCGTTCGGTCTATGACATCCGCAAACAAATGGGCGTGCAACTGGCGAAGGAAGCGCCTGCACCCGCAGACGTCATCGTACCGATCCCCGACTCCGGTGTTCCGGCCGCCATCGGCTTTGCCCAGCAATCGGGAATCCCCTTCGAGCTCGGCATCATCCGCAACCATTATGTTGGCCGCACTTTCATCGAGCCCTCGCAGCGCATTCGCGATTTGGGCGTCAAGCTCAAGCATTCGGCCAACCGCGGTGTCATCAGCGGAAAGCGCATCGTCTTGATCGACGACAGCGTGGTGCGTGGCACAACTTCAAAGAAAATCGTGCAATTGATGTATGATGCGGGTGCCAAGGAAGTGCATATGCGCATTTCTTCGCCTCCCATCACTCATCCCGACTATTACGGCATCGACACGCCCGACAAGGCCAAGCTGCTGGCCGCCAACATGTCATTAGAGGAAATGCGCCAGTTCACCGGTGCCGACAGCCTGCACTTCCTATCGGTCGACGGCATTTACCGTTCGGTTGGATTTGAAGCGCGTGATGCCCGCAATCCGCAATTCACAGATCACTGCTTCACAGGCGAATATCCAACCAACCTCACCGACCAAAACGGCTCCGCCGCCCCAAGGCAGTTATCTCTGCTGGCCGAAGTGGGCTGAGCTGGCATATTCTTGTATCTCTGTGCAGACATCAACGGCTCTGATGACCACACCCGAAAAACGCCTCACTGGCAAAATCGCACTTGTCACAGGCGCGTCGCGCGGATTAGGGCGTGCCGTTAGTCTCGCACTTGCGCGAGAAGGTGCACATGTCATCATCTCCGGCCGCACCACGGGCGCGCTTGAAGAACTCGACGACGAAATTGCAAAGATTGGCGGAACGGCGACCATTCTGGCTCTTGATCTGACCAAGGGCGACAAGCTCGACCAATTGGGACCTTCGCTCTATCAACGCTGGCAGCATCTCGATATCTTTGTCGCCAATGCAGCAGTCCTTGGCCCCTTGTCGCCGCTGTCTCACGTCACGGCTGACGCCTGGTCAAGCGTCATCGACACAAATCTCACCGCCAATTGGCGGCTTATCCGCACG
>JBEBJD010000017.1:0-12701 GCA_040080075.1 Hyphomicrobium sp.
GGTTGGGGCCTGGACGCTGCGCCCGAACCCGCTGGAGCGGCATGTAGAGGATCTTGGCTTGATTTGTCAAACTTGATATGCCGAAAAGAACCGGAAAAGCCATAAATAATCGATGCTTTCATTATGTGGTAATATGAAACCATTGTGTGGGTAATATAATACCGCAATTACTACTACACCCAGGGTCTAGCGAAAATCAAGGAGCTGGATAAACACGGTCAAGCCCGGCCAGAGGATCCAGCCTGGCCCCCTCTCCGCCCAGTCGCAAAGCCGTTAACTTTATTCGCGCCCGGTGCCGCAAAATGTGAGAAGACGTTCACGAAACCGTCCCACTGTTGCGGTTGTAGTCTTGGGATTGTGTGTGAGCGCACGGCGCTTGCCCGCTAAAATTGATTCCGGCCGCTGCCAGGAGAACTCGGTATGCTCTCAAATCTCAAGGACTCGAAAAATTGGCGCTGGAAAATCAGGCCTATGTTGGCGCTGGTTCTGGCAGCATGGTTGGCGCCCGGCGCGATGGCGCAGGAACTGAAGCAACTGGCCCTGACCGACACGCACATCACTTCCTTCATTGCCGCTCAGCCTGATTTCGCCCCTCTCGTCGTCAAGCTGTCTGAGGCCGCTGAAAAGCCCGATGACAGTCTCAAGGGGGAGCTCGATGCGGTGTCGAAGAAGCACGGCTTCGCAAGTTTCGACGAATACATGGACGTCAATGACAATATCGCGTTCGTAATGGGCGGCATCAACCGCAAGACCATGGATTTCACCGAACCGGTTGAGCGTTTGAAGCGGGATCTGGAAGAGATCAAGGCCGACACGGACATTCCCGAAGACGAAAAGAAGCTGGCGCTTGAAGATTTAGAGCTTGAGATCAAGTCGGCGGCACCTCTGCAAAATCGCGAGAATATAGACGTCGTCAAACGGCACTTCGCAGACCTGCTTAAGTTGTTGCCCGACGATGGCAGCGAAGATACGGCAGGCGATGGGGCTCCCGAAAAAGCGCCCGAAGCAACGACACCTGAAGCGGCCCCAGAAAAGGCGCCGGATAAGCCATGAGCGCGGTCCAGGCGAAGGCGGAACAAGCGGACGCGCTTGCTGTCACTGTTTCAAAGCCTGAGTCCGGCATTCTGGTAATTACGCTGAATCAGCCAGAACGGCGCAATCCGCTATCGCGCGCCATGATGGCAGCCTTGGCACAAGCGATATCGCAGGCCGTCGCTGATCCGCACACCCGGGCCATCGTGCTAGCAGCCAATGGGCCTGTCTTTTCCGCGGGACATGATCTCAAGGAACTGAACGCGCGCCGCGCCGATGCCGATGGCGGTAAGGCGTTCTTCGCCTCCCTGATCACCGAATGCGCCGCGCTGATGCAGACCATCGTCATGTCGCCAAAGCCCGTCATTGCCGCTGTGCACGCGACAGCAACGGCAGCGGGCTGTCAACTGGTGGCCTCCTGCGATCTGGCGGTTGCAGCCGACACAGCTCAGTTCTGTACACCCGGTGTTAACATCGGCCTTTTCTGTTCGACACCCATGGTGGCGCTGTCGCGCAATGTGCCGCGCAAGCGAGCCATGGAAATGCTGCTGCTGGGCGAGATGCTGCCGGCAAAGGAAGCGGCAGACTATGGTCTCGTCAATCGTGTGGTTCCCAAGGATCAAGTTTTAAGTGAGGCCCTAAGCATGGCACGCCTCGTCGCATCAAAGCCGGCCGCCACTGTGGCCATTGGGAAGATGGCGTTTTACGATCAAATCGAGCAGCCGTTGGGGCAAGCCTACGCAATGGCCGTTGAGGTCATGGTGGGCAACATGATGGCGGCGGATTCAGTCGAAGGCATCGGCGCCTTCCTGGCCAAGCGGCCTCCGGTCTGGAACAAGACGTGAGCGGCTGAGTCGCGTCCTGCCGGTACTCCGCTGGCGCACTCCCGGGCTATGACCCGGCCCAGTATCAAGCGATCTGAAATTCAAAATCGCTTGTTAGCATATTTCCGTAGGTTGCAAAGAAGGCCGGAAGGGTTGCAATTTTTACAGGCGCAGACGACACGCCACTGCCATCGAAGTCGAACCACAATATATCGGTGTCGGTTTCGAAGATGAATTGGGGGAGTGCTGTGACGGCCACATTGTCTGTCTGGTTGTTGACGGTCAGAAATCCGATCCCGAAACGGTCACCATCGAAACTCCTGTTCGAGACCTGCAGGAGATCACCTGCCGATCGTTTGAAGCCAACGATAGTGTCCTCACCAAATCCGTTCTGCAGCCGGAATGTAATACCGTCGGAGTTAAAGTCCTGCGCCTGCAGGGTGTCGTTGCCGGCATCGCCGATCAGGAGCTCCCGAAACCCGTCGACGCCATGAGACTGCAGGACGTCATTGCCGCTGCCCCCTCGCGCTGCACCGCCTCGGCCAATTGTAAGATTGTCTTCACCATTCATGCCGTCGATGTTCTCGACATTGATAAACGTGTCGCCCGCTGCGGCGCCGAGGTTGATGCCCGGCGCATTGAGGTATACCTCCACGCCGACGTTGGAGCTGGCCGCGTCGCCAGAATAAGAGATCGTATCGTTCCCGTCACGCCCGTTGATCGCATCGGCGGTCGAGTCGGCAGTCAGACGAATGCTGTCGATGTATGACGATCCGAATACCTGGTCAAAACCCGTGCCATCCTTCAGAATATTGATTTCGTTGATGCTAAAGGTGAAGTCAGGTCCGCCTCGAACGATGTCGTCCCCAGCCCCTCCAGAAACGGTGTCGGAGCCGGAGTTGCCGTTCAGATCGTCGTCGCCATCACCGCCTTCGATCGTGTCGAACCCATCACCGCCTTCGATGATGTCGTTGCCGGCATTGCCCTCAAGAACGTCGTCGCCGGTGCCGCCGTCGATGTGGTCGTCACCGTCATTTCCGGCGATGCGATCGTTGCCTGCTTTGCCAAAAAGCCGATCGTTACCGGTGCCTCCACGGATGATGTCATTGCCCGGGCCTCCATCGATGAAGTCGACGCCAGCCCTACCATTCAGAACGTCGTTACCCCCAAGCCCGAAGAGACGGTCGTTGCTGCTGGTGCCATTAAGGGTATCGCGACTATTGGATCCTCTTTTCTTTGCCATGGCGTGTACTCCGCTTCAAAAATTTGACGGCCGGGGTGAGGCCATCCACCGGGGGCGCTGCAAAGCCCACCCTTAGAAAGAAGCGTAGACTCAATTTTTGTACCCCGCATCATTCAAATGAATGACTTGGCGCGAATTATTTTTGGAGACTGGTATGCCAAATTGGACGTCTGCCACACGCTGGTTCTTGGCAAACGGCAAGCGAAGTTAAACTGTTGCGATCGCCAAATTTATTTGGCAATAGGCCTCCTCTGACGACGCTTGCGGAGGTGGAAATATGAACACTTCTGACAGCTGGTTACAGCTGGCACGACACTAGAATTTGATTGAATGTGGCGTCGCGTAACGCAAGCGATGCGAAACGCCCTAGGAATTATGCCGATTTGCCCGGTCCACCCAACTCCTGGGTGTCGTTGTAAAACCAGCAGTTCGACTGACTAACCCCTCCCGCTCAGCTCAATCAATTGCTCAAGGGCCTTCGCCGCTGCGCCACTGCCGATGGCGTGTGCAGCGCGATCGACACCATCGGCGAGGCTAGCGGCCTTACCGCCGGTGACGAGTGCGGCCGCTGTGTTGAGCAGTACGATATCGCGATAGGCCCCCGGCTTGCCCGCAAGCACGTCGCGCAGTGCGGCCGCGTTGACGGCCGCGTCGCCGCCTTTCAAGTCTGTCAGGGACGTGCGCGGCAGCCCAGCATCTTCCGGAGTCACTTCAAATAGCGTGATATCTCCATCGCGCAACTCGGCCACGGACGTTGGGCCTGTGGTCGACAATTCGTCAAGGCCATCGTGACCGTGCACGACCCATGCATGTTCCGAGCCGAGATTTTTGAGGACGTGCGCAATGGGCTCCACCCATTGAGGAGCAAAAACACCGACGACCTGCCGTGTCACACCCGCTGGGTTGGTAAGCGGCCCAAGCAAATTGAAGATCGAGCGCACGCCAAGCTCGGCCCGCACGGGAGCCCACACTTTCATGGCCGGGTGATAGAGCGGCGCCCAAAGAAAGCCCACGCCTGCTTTTTCAATGCAGCGCTCAACGGTGCTGGCTGAGCCATCAAGCGTAACGCCAAGTGCGTTCAGCACATCGGAGGAACCTGACAGAGAAGATACCGAGCGGTTGCCGTGCTTTGCGATCTTGAGGCCGGCGCCCGCTGCCACAAGTGCTGCGCATGTCGATACGTTGTAGGTGTTCAAACCATCGCCGCCGGTGCCGGCGATATCCACTGCCCCGGCCGGAGCCGCTACCCGCAGCATTTTTGCCCGCATAAGCTTGGCGGCGGCCGTGATCTCGGCGACGGCTTCGCCGCGGACCCGCAAGCCCATCAGGAATGCGCCCATCTGCACCGGGGTCGCTTGCCCAGCCGTCATGGCTTCAAGAGCGTCACGCATTTCGTCTTCGCTGAGGGCAGCACCGCCTGCGATCTTCTGCAATGCCGATTTTAGGGTGGCGGACGCCATTGTGTCTTTCGTCTGTCAGGCTGCCGGAACGGGGATCAATCAGGCCGCAACCGCCTTGGTGGCTTTGCGGCGTGGTTTCATGCCGGCGATGTCGAGGAAGTTAGCCAGCAATGCATGCCCCTGTTCAGAAGCGATGCTCTCTGGATGGAACTGCACGCCATGCGCGGGAAGTGTCTTGTGCTGCAGACCCATGATGATGCCGTCCGCCGTCTCAGCCGTGATCTCAAGACACGCGGGCAGCGTTTCGCGTTCGACGATGAGCGAGTGATAGCGAGTCACCTGGAAGGTTTTGGGCAGCCCCTTAAATACGCTTTTGCCGGTATGGCTGATCGTTGATAGCTTGCCATGCATGGGCAGCGGCGCGCGTATCACCTTGCCGCCATAAACCTGCCCGATCGACTGATGGCCAAGGCAGACGCCTAGTAGCGGGATCTTTTTCTCGCCGGCCTTGGCGATCAAATCGAGACAGATGCCGGCCTCGTTAGGAGTGCAAGGGCCGGGCGACAGCACGATGGCTCTGGGCTTCATTTTGATCGCGCCGGCAGTTGAAATCTTGTCGTTGCGAACGACTTCGCACGCCGCTCCCAACTCACCCAGGAAGTGGACGAGATTGTAAGTGAAGCTATCGTAGTTATCGATCAAGAGCAGCATGGGTGTTTCTCTTAAATCTGGCATTTCCGGCCGGCAATGGTCTCTCTCAAGTTAGTTTGTTCTCACGGCAAACTCTAGTATTTTTAAGCGTCCGCAGCTTGGGTTGGAGCGCCCTAATTCAAGAAATTCACTCTAGCCCGCGTGGCGACATGAAATGTGTCAGCTCGCCGGTGCCCGCGCGGGCGTCGCGCCAGTCCTGGCACTTAAATCTCAAAACGGCGAGCGCGGCGGTCGGGAACTTTGCGGCAAGCCCTGCGATCGCTAGTTTGTCGCCACTGCCTGTCAGTGCAAGTGCCAGGGCGTGAATGCCGGGATTGTGGGCCAGGATCATGACAGTCCCAAAACCCTTGCCGGATTTCACAAGGACATCAAGCATAGTCGCGGGCAGTGCAAGATAAAGTTGATCGTCATGCCGGATCTGAGGCGGCGGAATCCCGAGTTCGGGCAGCATCAGCGCCAGCGTGGCTCTGGTGCGCACGGCACCCGAGCACAAGACGAGAGATGGTTTGAGGCCCAGACGCGTAATCGCTTTGCCCATGAGGGCCGCCGCCTTGATGCCGCGCGGCGCCAGAGCCCGGTCGTAGTCGTTCTGTTCGAGATCGCCCCAGTCCGATTTGGCGTGACGCATCAGACTAAGTGTCAGCACAATGCAACCCCGCAATCCAGCCTAACCAAACAATCCGCCGTTGCCTGAGCGGCCGGATTTGGGTCCGTTGACGAGGCGGACAGCTTCTTCGGCGGCGCGCACAACGGCTTTAGCTTTATTGATGCATTCCTGCTGCTCATTCTCGGGAATGGAATCATAAACAACTCCGGCACCCGCTTGCACGTGCAGCATGCCGTCTTTAACGAGGCCCGTGCGCAGTACGATTGCCGTATCCATTTCGCCATCGGCAGTGAAATAGCCGACGCATCCGGCGTAGGCTCCGCGCTTGGATTTTTCCAACTCATCGATCACCTGCATGGCTCGCACCTTGGGCGCCCCCGAAACCGTGCCGGCGGGAAATCCCGCCATCAGTGCATCGACAGTGTCGTGTGCTGGGTCAAGCTCGCCGATGACGTTGGAGACGATGTGCATGACATGACTGTAGCGCTCAATGACGAACTGGTCGGTCACTTCAACGGTACCGGTCTTGGCAACCCGTCCGACATCGTTGCGGCCAAGATCGAGCAGCATCAGATGTTCGGCACGTTCCTTTGGGTCTTTGAGGAGGGCTTCTCCCAAGGCGCGGTCCTCGGCCTCTGTTGCGCCGCGCTGCGACGTGCCAGCGATTGGCCGGATCGTGACTTGCCCATCGCGCACGCGCACCAGTATTTCGGGGGACGAACCGACGAGGGCGAAGCCACCGAAGTCGAGATGGAACAGGAATGGTGAAGGGTTCAGACGGCGAAGCGCGCGGTAAAGCGTAAACGGCGGTAGCGTGAACGGAGTAGAAAAGCGCTGCGACAGCACGACTTGGAATATATCGCCGGCGCGGATGTACTCTTTGGCCTTAGCCACCATGCCGAGGTATTCAGCAGCTGTTGTGTTGGATTTGGGCTCCTGGTGCACAACTGCGATTGAAGGTGCCGATGACGCGGGGTGAGCGATGGGGCCCTCAAGCCGCTCAATCAACTTGGCAAGGCGGGCGTGAGCCAGCGACCATGCTTCCTGTGCTGCTGCCGATGGATCGGGTCTGACCGGCGTCACGAGACACATTTCATCGCGCACGCTGTCAAAGATGACGATAATCGTCGGCCGCATCAGCACGGCATCGGGGACGCCCAGATCATCAGGCTTTTGGCCGGGCAGATGTTCGACGAGGCGGATCGTATCGTAGCCCATATAGCCAAACACGCCGGCCGCCATCGGCGGCAGGTCAAGGGGCAGAGTAAGGCGCGACGATGCTAGCAGGGCTCTGAGCGATGCAAGTGCCGGTGCCGTATCGGTTTCGAATTTGCCGGGATCTTTGGCGGGTTGCCGGTTGATCTCCGCCCGGTCACTATGAGCGCGCCACACCACATCGGGATCCAGGCCAATAACCGAATAGCGGCCGCGAGTGGCTCCGCCCTCGACAGACTCCAAGAGGAAGCTCATCGACTGGCCATGAGCCAGCTTCATATAAGCTGAAACGGGCGTCTCGAGGTCGGCGATGAGACGTGTCCACACAACCTGGGACTCGCCGCGCATATAACACTCGGCGAACTCCTCATAGGAGGGTTTCGCCTCTGGTGAGGCCGGTCCGGCGAGTACAGAAGTCACGGGCGCCCTTGCTCAACTATGGCTGATCGCTGGCGCCGGAAAAGCGCTTGAGGAGCGGTTCATTCATGCTAACGCCAAATCTCGACTTCAATCCTTCGACGAAGGCGATGAGTGCATCGGTCTCGAGTTCGTCTTTCAATTTGCCGGCCAGCTTAGCCGCCTCTTCCTTGGTTGGCGGCGGTGGGATGGTGATGTTGATGACCTTGAATACGACCCGCGATTTCTCATCGGCCGATTCCGAGTGGCCGGTCCCATTTTTAGGCAACGTGAACGCCAGTTTGACAGCATCTTGACTCATGCCCGGCACCGACATTACCCGCTTGACGTTCTCGGTAATCTCGACCTTACCACCGGCTTCTTCGGCGAGCTTATTGATATATTCGCCATTCTTCAGGCGCTCGGCCATCTTGGCTGCCATTTCGTTCAGTTTCTTCTTCTGCTCGGTGCCGGCGTAGTAGTCTTTGACGAGCGCCTTGGCTTCTTCAAAAGTCTTTTGCCGGGGTGGGGTGATGCCGAGCGTGTCAAACCAGGCATACGAGCCAGACTGCAATTTCACGATATCGGTCTGGGCGCCGGGGGTGGCAGCAAAGGCAGCGTTGAGGACTGTTGGCGCATCGGTGATATCGAGTGCGGTCTTGCCATCGGGAGTCTTGTTGTCTGATGTGACCGCTTCGGCATCCTTGAAGACAAGTTTCAAACTCTCTCCAGCTTCCTTCAACGTCTTGCCAGCATTGCGCGCTTCTTCGACGAGGTCAATTTTCTCCTGCACGAGCCCTTCGGCCTTTTTGGTCACGAGCTTGTCGCGCACCAGATCTTTGACATCTTCAAAGACCGTCATCTTGCCGGGGTCAATTTCAATGACCCGCAAGATGAGGGTCGTAAATTTGCCATCTACGGGCTGGGAAACTTCATCGCGTGCCAGCGCAAAGGCGGCTTTGGCGACAGCGGGGTCAATCAGCTGCTTTTGGGTGAGCATACCCAAATTGATGTCGGTTTCCTTGGCGCCGGCTTCCTTGGCGGCGTCGATGAAGTTCTTTTTCCCATCGACGATAGCTTTGCGGGCAGCTTCGGCTGCGGCTTTATCCTTGAACGAGATTTGCTGAATGCGGCGGCGCTCGGGCTTGTCGTAGGTTGCCTTGCTATCGTCATACGAGGCTTTGACTTCGGCGTCTGAGACCTGAATGTCCTTTTTCAACTCGTCAAGGGTGAGAAGAAGAACTGCGATTTTGCGGTATTCGGGTGTCATGAATTGAGTTTTGTTGTTCTCATAAGTGACAATCAATTTGGTATCGGTGGGATCTTCGACAACCACCTTTTTGACCGCGTCGATGACAAAATGCGCTGTCGTGCGAATTTCCTCGTTAAAGGCGTGGCGCACATCGATCATGGCACTAGGCACCACCGTTGCGACCGTCAGCCCGTCGGTGAGCTGGCGGCGCAACTCGTCTTCGCGGCGCAGGGCGAAGAAGCCCTGTTCGCTAAGCCCAAGCTGCTGCAAGAATCCGTCGTAACCGAGTTTGGAAAACTTACCGTCCAGACCATGAAACATCGGATCGTTGCGCACGCCTTCGGCCAGCGTTTCATCCGAGATGGCCAGATTCATTTTCTGGGTTTGCTCGAGTAAGGCAGTTTGCCCAACCAGCCGCTCGGCCACATTGCGATCAACGCCCAATGCAATCGCTGTCTCCCGGCTGATGCGGCCGGTCTGGTCGTTCGACATTGCCACAACCTGGTTCTCGAATGCGCGCCGGAACCGGTCGAGTGAGATACCCGTCTTGCCTACAGTCGCAATGCTCGCGTCACTGCTGGCGAGGAAATCGCGCGGAACGCCCCACAACACGAATGAGGCAACCAGAACCGAGAACAGGACCTTGGCGACTACGCCTTGGGCACCGCGTCGCATTGAGTCAAGCATTGGCCGTTTTATCCAAGTGGTTAGGGCGACGCCAAGCAGCCCCCTTCAAATCGGGGTTGGCCAGCTTGGGGCTTGCCATAAGAATTGCGCACAATTGCCCTGGGTGACAGGGCAGATCGGCGTGATATGAAGCCCACCACGCGCACGAAAGCAAGGCCAGTTTCGCCAGTCCTGCGCGGGCGTTGCGGTCCAGACGGGGACCCGCGCGCTGCCGTGGCGTTCTAGACCGCCTTGCCATCCGATGGAATCGGATCAGTGCTCTAGAAATTTGACTTGACGCATTTTCTACAAAGAACCGGGGTCCACTTCTTCGGAAAATGCTCTATTAGGCTCGCGACTTCAGGTTAACCCCTGCCACAGTGGCTACGTTCAGGATGCTTGCCATGCCCGCAACTGCCGGAAAAATCCGCCCTTTGATTGCCGGAAACTGGAAAATGAACGGTGGCAGGGCGGCCTTGGCCGAGGCCATTGCCGTGAGCGACGCATTGGCTGCCGGAGATGTGGTCCTGCAACCCGACGTCCTCATATGTCCGCCTGCGACATTGGTGATGGTGATGGCCGAAGTTCTCAAATCGAGTCGACTTAAGGTGGGCGGGCAAGATTGCCATGCGGCCGTCAGTGGTGCGCATACAGGAGATGTTTCGGCTGAGCTGCTGGCCGATGCAGGGGCGAGCGCGGTGATCTTGGGACATTCGGAGCGGCGGGCCGATCATGGCGAGTTGTGCTCGAGTGTTCGCTCGAAGACCTTGGCTGCATGGCGCGCCGGGCTGAATGCCATCGTATGCGTTGGCGAAGCCGAAGGCCAGCGCCATGCTGGATTGACGCTAGACGTGATCAAACGGCAGCTCGCAAATTCGCTGCCCGATGGGGCAACCGCGGCAAATACCGTGGTCGCCTATGAACCTGTGTGGGCCATCGGCACTGGACTTACGCCCACGCTGGCGCAAGTTGGCGAAGTACATGCGGCAATCCGCAACGCTTTGGTCGCGCGGTATGGTCCAGAAGGTGCCCAAATGCGCATTCTCTATGGAGGCTCTGTGAAACCCTCCAATGCTACAGAACTGCTCGGTGTGGAGGGCGTCAATGGCGCGCTGGTCGGTGGAGCCAGCCTCAAGGCGCAGGACTTCCTGGGCATTATTGGAGCGGCTGCGTAAAGCCGGTGCTTCCACAGCCCCGTTGCCTCGCACGCTGCGGCGCGGCATAATCTCTGTGATATCTTGATGTATAGTGACGTCGTTCTGGAACCAGCTGCCGGCCGGCCCCTGTTCAAGGCATATAGTGATACTAATGGTGCTTTCGATGCTGAGATGCGTTGCGGCGGTTTTGGCCCTGGGTTGTTGCCTTTCCGGCCAAGCCTTTGCGGCCAGACTAGACGATGAAGCCTGTGGCACGCTCAAGGCCGAGCGGGCACGGTTGGAAACCGACGCTCTGAAAAGTGATATGGCAAAGGGTCCGCAGTGGGCGAAGGAAAACCTCTCGCCTCAGCGGTTGAAGGAAATCGAGCAGCTTATCGGGCTGCAGGAAAACATTGCGTTTAGGTGTCCGCGGCCTAAACCGCCGCCCGTTCCAGCCGAAGTCGCTAAAGCGGGTGCGGACAAAGCCGGCAAGAAGAAAGCTGCAAGGGCACAGCCGAATGAGGAGGACCCTATGCCGGGGCTGGCGCCGCTCGCGCCCGAGGTTGATAAACCGGCAGTAAGTAAAGACGTCAAGAAGACGGTGCCGTCCAAGAAGACTGCTACACCTGGAGCCGCCACCAAATCCACGGCTAAGACCGGTGAAGGTTCAAGCTCGACAAAGGTTGAAAAGCCGCCTGCACCTAAGCCTTCGGCGGGCAAAATCAAGCCCAAGGTCTCGGATGCCTATGTGGCGCCGTCCAGTACGCTTGGACTTGGATACTCCGCCGGTCCGGACCCGGCGCCGGGGACAACGTCCGCCAAAACCTCACCGTCAGAGGCAAATTCGGCTCTATCTCCTTGACCTTAATCGCAAAACTGATTGCGCTCGTGTGGTGTCTCGCAATTGCCTTTTCCTTTCGCGGCTTGGACAGGCAAGGCAGTCGCGAGACAAGAACCACGCGAGAATCATAGGTTTTCTAGTGTCCTTCAGTCTCCGGAATGCCTTGTAGAAGGTGCGGCGAACCATGAAGGCATTCCGGAGACAGGACACTAGCGGTATCGGCACGGCTCGTGTATGAGACGGGTCTCTAATTCCCCTACTGGACTGTTATTCCCATGCAAACCGTACTGCTCGTTCTTCATCTCATGATCGCGGCCGCACTCGTCGGCGTCGTATTGCTGCAAAAGTCTGAAGGCGGTGCACTCGGCATCGGCGGTGGCGGCGGCTTCATGAGTGGCCGCGGGCAAGCCAATCTCCTGACCCGCGTCACTGCTGCCCTTGCCTTGGCATTTTTCATCTCAAGCATCGGACTGTCGCTCGTTGGAAAAAAAGGCGCGTCGCCAGTGGGATCGGTTTTTGACAAGGCAACAGCGCCGGCCGCCGAGACGGCCCCCGCTGCACCCGCGACTGATGGTTCAGCCCCAGCCGCTCCTGCTCCTGGCACGCCCGTAACTGGCGAACCCGCCGCACCGCGTGGCGGAATCCTCGATAAATTGCAGTAAGCGCAGCCGCATCCTCGATAAATTGCAGTAAGCGCAGCCGCGCTCAGCGATTGTGTGGTGTTACCGCAGGGCTATCGCCTTTCACATGGGCGATGGCGTGGTTCTTGCCATGCACCTGCGCAATGCGATGGATCGCTTCGAGCAGTTGGCAAGCGGCTTTGTCCCAGGAAAACCGGGTTACGTTCTGGCTGCCTAAGCGCGTCAAATCCTGAGCTGTCTTAGGATCTGTCCACACCAACCGCATGGCGTCCGCCACGGCCCCGGCCGAGTTAGGATCGATGAGAATCGCTCCTTGCCCAGCAACCTCCGGGAGGGCTGAACAGTTCGATGCGATGACCGGAGTCCCGCACGATTGAGCCTCAACAATGGGTAGGCAAAAACCTTCGTGCAGCGAGGTGTTGAGGAAGAAAACGGCGTTGGCGTAGGCCGCGCGCAGCGCACCATCACTAACGCCAGGCATGCTCACGACCGGCGTATTTAGCTGGCAATGGCTCTGGGCCGCTTTCAGCAGTCCGTGTTCGTCGCGGCCAATGTGGACCATGGGTATGAACACCCCGTCCTGTTCGAGCTGGCGCAAGGCTTCGACCACAACGGCGGCATTTTTATTGGGCGATAAGTTGCCGACGATCAGCCCATAGCGGCCCTCAATTGGGGGTTCGGTCAGCGGCGAGGAGAGATCGAAGGCTGGAGCCTCGGGAATGACGATGGCTTTAACT
>JBEBJD010000244.1:0-12632 GCA_040080075.1 Hyphomicrobium sp.
CTTCTGGGTCTCGTCTCAGGCGTCGTCGCTGGTCTCGTGGCCATCACGCCTGCCTGCGGCTTCGTGGGTCCCATGGGCGCCATTGTTCTGGGCCTCGGCGTCAGCGTCATCTGCTTCATCTTCTGCTCTGGCGTGAAGCATATGTTCGGCTACGATGACAGCCTCGATGTGTTCGGTATTCACTGCATCGGCGGCATCTTCGGCGCGTTGATGACGGGCATCCTGGTCAACCCCGACCTCGGCGGCGCCGGCATCCCCGACTACATCTCCAAGCCCGGCGAGTTGACAACGGCGGCCTACGATCTGGTCACGGCGTTCACCGCACAGGCGAAAGCAGTTGGTCTCACGCTGATGTGGTCTGGTATCGGCTCAGCAATCCTGTTCAAGCTCGTCGACCTCATCGTGGGTCTGCGGCCGGCTGAAGAAAAGGAACGCGAAGGTCTCGACATCATCGATCACGGCGAACGGGCCTATAACTACTAGGTTGCAAAAGTCCCCGCGGGCAGCTGCTGCCCGCGGGATTTTCTTTTTTACCTGCCCGTTACGGACCGTATTTACCCGGCCGGACCAACGTGCAGCCTCCTTGTCGCCGCCACGCGACACTTAACTCCCGGGCACGCATCTTCCCCAGACGTGCTCTTACCTTGGCCAGCCCCGGAAACCGGGCTGGCCTTTTTTATTTGCACGCCTCACGCGCAGATCCGGATTCGGGTAGAGGGTTTCAGCCGCGTCAGCACCTTGCGCATGTCGCTTGCGCGCAACGCAACGCATCCTTCCGTTGGCTTGAAGCCATCGCGCGCAATATGCAAAAAGATGGCACTACCCCCGGAAAATGTGCGGGGTCTGTCATTGTGCCCGATGACAATGACGACGTCATAGAGGCGGTCGTCACGCCACAACCGTTCAGCGCTGGCCGCAAAAGGATGACGCACAAACCGGTTGTAAAGGCGATGACCAGGTGCATCGCACCATCCGCCGGCTGGCAGCATCCGCTTCAATGGCAGTCCCGTCAGCGGCCGGTGCATCCGATCGGCCCGGTAATACGCCAGCCGAAGCTGATAACGCCCGATGGGTGTCGCCCCATCGCCCTCCCTCTTGCGCATGATCTTGCCCGAGCGGCCCAATGCGCAACCCATGGTGAGCGGCCCGAAGGTTAACCAGCCCACTGAACTGCGCTTAGACAGAGACCTCACGATAAGTTGAGGCTGGGACGTTCTTATTGGCAGCTCCATCTTGCCTCAGCGATCACAATCGTGTTTCCAATTGTGAGGAAAGCTATGGCAGGCACGCGGCAAGTGCTAGTACCCACCATCAGTAAAGGACGGCACTCATTGAGATTGTTTTTGAAGCGGCGCCGGAACTGGAGACACTAAGTATGGGGATTTCGCGTAAGGTTCTCTTGGTTGACGACGACGAAGATTTGCGTGGATCGTTGCGCGATCAACTGGTCATGCACGACGAATTCGAAGTTTCGGAAGCCAACACCGCAACCAAGGGCATTGAAACAGCCAAGGGTGGCCAGCATGACCTCGTGGTGTTCGACGTGGGCCTGCCAGACATGGATGGCCGCGAAGCCGTCCGCGCGTTACGCAAATCCGGATTTCGCACACCCATAATAATGCTGACAGGAAACGACACCGACGCCGACCAGATTTTGGGCCTCGATGCAGGCGCCAACGACTATGTAACGAAGCCATTTAAGTTTGCAGTGCTGTTGGCTCGCATTCGTTCGCAACTGCGCCAGCACGAGCAAAGCGAAGACGCCGTGTTTTCAATCGGGCCTTACAGCTTTAAGCCGGCCGCGAAGCTCCTCAACGATGATAAGGGCGGCAAAATCCGTTTGACGGAAAAAGAAACGTCTATCTTGAAATATTTGTACCGGTCCGGCGACAAAGTCGTACCGCGTGAAACCTTGCTGCACGAAGTGTGGGGCTACAACGCTGGGGTCACCACGCACACACTGGAAACGCACATTTACCGCTTGCGCCAAAAAATCGAGAAAGACCCATCCAGCGCAGAGATCTTGATCACCGAAGCCGGCGGTTACAAACTCGTACCTTGAGACCAGCCTATTTGAGACGAAACGGGCAGCCCGCACACAGCTTATACATGGCTTGTGCATAGGGTTTTCCCCAACTCGTCCACACCCACTAGATTGCCCCATCCGAATCAGCCGAGCTTGTATTCATCCGGGCGCTGCCGTTGCAGCACCTAACGCAGGCCGGATTTGGCGCCGTAGCACTTGTCACGGTAGCCAGTCTGATTGGGATCGGAACTAGGGAAGTCACTGCAATGGCAATAAATGCGTTGGTGAAACCGCTTCTGGCTGTCGAGCTGTTTCAGGGTCTTCGCCCGATGCAAATTTCGGAGATCGCGCGCCGCGCCGATCGCATCGTCTACAAGGCTGGTGACGTTATTTCGCAGCGCGATGCGGCTGGCGATGCGGCGATCCTAATCGTATCGGGTGACGCGTTTCGCCTCGCTGGCCCGTTTGACGCCAGTTCACACGATGAAGCGCTGCAAGAAGGGTCTATGGTTGGTGAAATGTCCATGCTCATCGAGACCAGTTATTCAGCGACGATTGTCGCCCGCACACCGGTTCGCGCGTTGCGGATTTTGCGAAGCGAGCTGCACGCCCAAATGGCTGAGGACCAGACACTTGCCGACCATCTGGTACAAAAGATTGCCGCCCGGCTCAGCTCTATCGCCAGCGCACTCAAAGATATCGACGATCGGATGGTACTGCCAACGACCGCGTTCCACGCCCACTATTTCTCCGAATCCAATGCAATGCTGACCGGAGCCCCGCGTCAGTCTGGCTTGCATTGACTATACAATTTCCGGCCAGACACAGCTGAAAACATGACACAGCTGATAAGCAGACGCCCAACCCCGGGGGGCGGGGCTGGGCGCTGCAGCGCATGAAGCGCATGACACCGGGAGGGAAGCCGGCGTCCCGGTCTAACGCCATCTGGTAGACGGGGGGGAGCTACCAGACGAAGGGCGTTGACCGCATGAACGAGAGATAAGCGCAGGCAGTTGTTTTTCAATAGGGGGGTTAGGGGTAGATCACGAAAAGTTGAAAACTACCCCCAATGGCAGACATCAACACCCCTTGCAGTGATACCGAATCGCCACATTCCGCACATCGTTCAAAAAGACTTGGCCCGTGAAAGGCTTATGGCGTCGCCTTGCCCGCACCGAGAGTTTGGATCTTGAACAACCCTGCGTCCAGGTCCTCGCCCTTGATCAGATCCGTAACCTGAACCTGAGTCTCCTGGCCTTGTGCGTCGGTTGTTTGCCACTCCTTGAGTTCGAGTGTTGGCGCGGTTGACAAGAACAGTTTGATGATTCCTGGTGTATCGGGACTGTTGTCGCGCAAGGCCAGAACAATCAAATCATCGGCCGATTGGACTTCCAAAATCTTGGCATCGCGAACGAGATCGACATCTTTGCGCAACAGCAGCCGGAACGGCGTTTTATCGAGTTCGACCCGGTCTTCGTTATTCAGATCGAGGTCTTGAATTGCCAGATATTCGCCGTCTGACACAATTACTTGCTTTGAGGGCAGTGCATAATCGAACCGGAACTTGCCGGGCCGCTTCAGGTAGAACTTGCCCTTCATTCGTTTCTTATCGGCACCAGTCTGAACGAAGGCGCCTTTGAGGCTTTCTAAGCCGCCAAAGTAACCGCTGACCTTTTTCACGATTTCCGTCTGTGCGGGATCAAGGGTCAGGCCGTTCTTGGAATTGGGAGCGACTTCGGCACTCCAAGACGACCCTACCGTGCCGGCATCACCTGCCGCTGGTGCGGCGGCTGGAGCTGCGGTCGCAGCAGGGGCCGGTGCGGTCGCGGGTGCTGGTGCGGCGGCGGGAGCCGGAGTTGCCGCAGGAGCAGGAGTTGCTGCAGCTGGCGGCGCAGCAGGCTTCGCGGGATCTTCTGCGAAAGCCATTGGACCCAACAATACATAGCCTGACACTGCGCAAATGCAGGCCGTCAGCGTCTTTTTCATGCTCATAAGATCTCTCATGCCCCCAAATACCATCCCCGGAACTGCTCAACACCGAGATTGCCGAAAATTTCGACGGCATGTGGGCGCTGAGCCAGGATTCGCGATGCTCATAGCGCGTCACACTCACGCGCACCAGAGTTTGGCGGTCACGCGGGAGGAGGATGCTTTTGGCGAAACCACCGGCCCTATCCGTGGCCGATGCGGTAATCAGTGACCGCCACCCGCCAGAATTTCTCTTTTACCAGAATGGGTTGGGGCGCTTATGAGGCCTTCGTCCTGCATCCGTTCCATGAGATCGGCGGCTCGATTGTAGCCAATCGACAGACGCCGCTGGATGTAACTCGTCGATGCCTTCTGATCGCGCATAACGAGTGCAACGGCCCGGTCATAGAGATCGTCACTGCCTTCGGCACGGCTCCCCACGAGCCCGCCATTGGCGGCCTGCGGTCCGGGCTGATCGAAGATATCGTCGATATATTCGGGCTCACCTTGAGCACGCAGGCTTTCGGCGATGGTCTCGACCTCTTCGTCCGACACGAACGGCCCATGCACGCGCACGGCCTGGCCGCTGCCCGATGAATACAACATGTCGCCGGCGCCCAGCAGTTGCTCAGCGCCTTGTTCATTGAGAATCGTGCGGCTGTCGATTTTCGAGGTGACCTTGAAGCTGATGCGGGTGGGGAAATTGGCTTTAATCGTGCCGGTGATGATATCCACCGACGGCCGTTGCGTTGCCATGATCAAATGAATACCTGCCGCGCGGGCCATTTGCGCCAGCCTCTGCACGGCAGTCTCGATATCCTTGCCCGCTACCGTCATGAGGTCTGCAAACTCATCTACGATGATGACGATATAGGGCATCGGCTGCAGCTCGATATCCTGGCTCTCGTAGATCGCGGCCCCCGTATGCCTGTCAAAGCCCGTCTGTACCGTGCGCTGCAATGGCTCGCCGCGCGAACGTGCTTCGCGCACGCGCAAATTGAAGGCATCGATGTTACGAACCGAAAGTTTTGACATGCGCTTGTAGCGCTCTTCCATCTCGGAAACGGCCCAATTCAATGCCGAAACGGCTTTCGCCGGATCAGTCACGACGGGAGTGAGCAGGTGGGGGATGCCGTTATAAACCGAAAGCTCCAGCATCTTTGGGTCGATCATGAGCATCCGGCAGTGCTCTGGCGAATGCCGGTAGAGTAACGACAGGATCATAGCGTTGACGCCGACCGACTTGCCTGATCCGGTGGTGCCGGCAACGAGCAGATGCGGCATGCGCGCCAGATCAGCGACGATGGCATCGCCGCCAATCGATTTTCCAAGCACGACCGGCAGAACGGCTTCGGTATTGCGATAGGCATCAGCCTCGAACATATCGCGCAGCATCACCATTTCCCGCTTCACATTGGGAAGCTCGATGCCAATCACGCTGCGCCCCGGCACGACGGCGACGCGCACGCTGGTTACGCTCATCGAGCGGGCGATATCGTCGGCCAGTGCAATAATGCGCGAAGTTTTGGTGCCGCGAGCGGGTTCGAATTCGAACAGCGTTACGACAGGCCCAGGGCGCACATCGCGCATTTCGCCTTTGATGCCAAAGTCAGCGAGCACGTCTTCAAGAAGCCGCGCGGTTCCCCGCAATGCAGTTTGCGAAAGATCCCCTCCAGCCTTCGACGGTGCTGCGCGTTTCAACATGCTGACCGGCGGGCGCTTATATACAGGTTCAGTATTGCGCGTGCGCCGTTCGCGCAAGAAGGCCGGCTTTTTGATGAGCCCGTGTAGCGGCTCGGCAGTGTCCGGAGCTGGCTGGCGCGTTGATGCAAACCGGCGAGCCATCGAGAGGCTTGAATGGGCCTGAACCCCGGGCGCGTAGTCGCGACTGGCTGCGATGGCAAAGCCGGTCCGGACATCTACTCCCTCGGGCAGGCCGCCTTCATCGGCGACGGGCCCGCCATAGGGCGGTTGCGGAACAGCCCATTGCAAATTGTCCTGCGATTGAATAGCGGGGTAATCCGGTCCCGGACCGCCATGAGCCGCAAAGTGGCTGGCAGAGTTATTGCCGAACGAGGGCTCCTGACGATTGTCCATCCAATCATCGGCGTCGTCAGCATAGTCCATGCCCTGATCCTGCGGCGGATAAGGCCCGCGCGCAGGATAGCCGTCCGGCGCTGCCGCATACTGCGCAGCTGCATAATGAGCGTGGGCATGAGTTGCTGGGCCATAATCTGCGGGCCCGAATTGTCCGGTGGAGACCGTTGGCTGCAAGCGTGCGCGCAGACGGCCAGCTTCGGCGCGCAAATTCTGATGCCATGTCGCGCCATCGCCAGAACTCTTTTCAGATGGCTTCAGTGCCAGAAGAAGCGCGTGCAAATCCGTCATTTCAAATCCGGCGCTTTTGATCAACGCGGGCAATCCCGCCATGAAGAACAAGATGCCGGATGCGGCCGTCGTCTGGCCGGAACTGAAAATACCCAACAGCGAAGACACCAGTTTCAGCATGATGTCGCCGATCATGCCGCCCATGCCGTGATGCAGAGGCCAGTTTGACGACACCGGCAGCGACGAAAGCGCCCCCGCCAGCAGCAAAACCGATGGGGGCACAAATGCGGCCTTAGTGCGGAAGTTCCAAACCCGCTCTCCGTTGAGCAATTCAATGGCCCAGAACATAGGCGCCAGTGTCAGGATTACGGATGTGAAGCCCAGCGTTTGCAAGAGCAAATCTGAAACTATGGCCCCGATGGGACCGATGACGTTGCTGACGTTGCCGCCGGTGGCGTGCGTGAGACTAGGATCTGTGACGTTCCACGTCAGCAAGCTCACCCAAACCGCGATGACAATGGCGAGGAGTAATGTGCCGCCGGCCCGCGCGAGTATGCCAATCAGCCGCTCTTCAACGGGAGCAGGCATGAAGCGGGTTTGATCTAGCCCTAGGCGGTCTGATGACATCGTCCGGAACGTCTCTTACGCGGTTACACTATTGATGCGTTCGAGCGCTTCCTTGACTGTATCAACGCCGGCAACCAACGCCACACGCACATAGTTCGTGCCAGGGTTGATACCGTCGCGGCCGGGTTGAGCCAGGTAGGCGCCTGGAATGACCTTGACGCCTAAGGATTTCCATAAGGTTACCGCCGCGTTTTCGCCGCCACCAATTTGGCTCATATCAAGCCATAGACAGAACCCTCCGGCCGGGCGCGCATACCCAAAGCGGCCTGCTAACACCTTATCTGCAATAGAAAATTTGGCCCGATAGGCATCCCGCGCGGCCTCGACGTGGGCCTCGTCGGCCCAAGCTGCGGCCGAAGCGTGTTGCACGGGACCGGGGACCTGCGGCGCGCACATATTCCGGATTTCGCCGAACTGCTCAATAAAAGTTGCATCGCCAGCGCAAAAGCCGGAGCGAAGTCCGGGCAGGTTCGAGCGCTTCGACAACGAATTGAAAACGGCAAGATTGGCAAATCGCTGAGGTGTCTGGGCTGCCACTTCGAGGCCACCGGCTGGGGCCGCTGCTGTATAAATCTCTGAATAGCACTCGTCGAGAAACAACATGAAATCGTGGGTGCGAGCGAGCGCTAGCGCTTTCATGATATAGCCGGGGCTTGCAACAGCGCCTTGCGGATTAGACGGCGAACATATGAAGAGTGCTGCCGTGCGCACCAACAGGCCCGTGTCTGCTGCCAACTCATCGAGGTCTGGTAGAAAGCCGGACACCTTGGTGGCGTTGAGGAAGATGGCTTCTGCCCCCACTCCCAAAGCCCCCGCCACATAGGCCGAATAATAGGGATTACACATCAAGATTGCGGGTTGAGCGCCTGATGGTAGCGTCGCCGCCTTGCGGCCCATGGCTGGCAGACACGCAAAGAACAGCCCTTCGCGCGAGCCATTGAGCGCCAGAATTTCGCGCGCAGGATCGACACCGCCTGGAATGAGATAGCGCTGCCCCAGCCACCCGGCGATTGACCCTCTAAGTTCGTCCGAGCCGCGAATAGGCGGATACTTGCCATAGAGCGCCGCTGCTTCATTGAGCTTGGCCAATATGAAGTCCGGCATCGCCTCGCGGGGTTCGCCAATGGTCAATTCAATGGGCTTGGCATGACCGCTTGGAATGCCCTCGAGCAAGCGGCGCAATTGCGTAAAGGGTGACAAAATTGACCCATTGGTCAGCGCTGCCTGCGTCGAGCATTTTGAGACTGCAGCGGAGGGCAGCGAACGTGTCATTCAATCGGGATCCTGGCATCGCTTCGGGAGACTGCGCAAGCCTTAGCGTTTGGTATTGAGTTCGTCCATTAGGCGGACGAAAGCTCTTGTCCCTTAAAATGCTCATTCCTGATACAAAGACTGAGCAATTGCTGCTCTCGACCCCACCCGTTAGACTTATCGGGCGACTCGCACGTGGAGCCAGATGACCAAATGTTTTTTCGCTGGGTAATGGTCTACGTCATGACAGTACTGATGCTCATTCTCGGCGCTTTCGCCGGTTGGCAGCAGCAAGTCATCGTTGCGGCAGACGAACGCCACAAGGTCGCGCTCGAAAAATTTGACGCCCTCGAAATCGAAGCCGAAGCGGCCCGCCGTGAGGCGGACAACGCGAGCCGCAACGTCATCGAACTAAAGAACGAGTTCGAGCGGGAAAAGAAACTGCTGGAAGTCCAGGCGGCAAAACCGGCGGCAGCGTCTCAAGCATTGACGGAAGCGCTCGAAGCCAAATCCGCAGCTGAAGCGGCACGGGATGCGGCAGAGGCGCGCCTGGCAACTGAACTCGCTGCCAAGCCGGCCGCTGAGCAAGCCCTTATCGATGCAATCGCACGAGCGGAGGCGGCTATGGAGGAAGCCGATGCGGCCAAGACTGAGTTAAGCCGGCTACAGGATGAGAAATCCCAAGTGACGGGGACAATCGCACCGCCAGCCACCACCGTCGCGCCATCGCCTGCCGCACCGGTAGACACTGCCCTTCCCGCCGGTACAACGGCAACTCCCGATCCGGCTGATGCTATTGATGATGCTGCCAAAGCCGAGCCTGGAGCCCCTGCCACCACAGCCGATACAGGTACCGTCGAGCCCAATAAGCAACCCTCGGATGCGAATTCAAAAAAAGACCGTAAGGCAAAACCGCCCGTCAAATCGCAAGCGGCGAAATCTCGCCCCAAACCCAAGCCAAAGACAGATGACTCATTCTTTAGCAATTGACGGCACCGCTTCCAGAATTCCGCTTCAGACACTCGCCCGCGCGCCCATACCCAGATGATGTCCGCGAGCACCGTAGTATAAAATGTACAGGTAACTCGGGATCGCGATCACCGCGTAAGCCAACTGAAAATCGATGTGCTGTTTGATGAGGGCGAATGCGTAGGGCATGAGTGCCCCCCCGGCAATGGCCATGATCAGAAGGGCAGAGCCGGTTTCGGTGTGGCGGCCAAGGCCCTTGATGGCGAGTGGAAAGATGGCAGGCCACATCATGGCGTTGGCAAAGCCGAGTGCGGCTATGAACCCGACGGATACATAACCGCTCGAAACATACGCGCCCACTGTCAACAGCACGCCCAAAGCCGCTGAGATGGCCAGGTAGGAATGCTGTGATACAAATCGCGGAATGAGCAGTAGTCCAGCTACATAGCCGATCAGCATGGCAAAGAGCGTGTACGAGGTGAAGAGCCGCGTGGTGTCGAGCGGAAGATCGAAGCCCGCGCCATAAATGCCGATCGCATCGCCAGCCAGCACCTCGACGCCCACATAAAGAAACAGGCACAAGACGCCCATCCACAGGTGCGGATAGGTAAGGATGCCGCCGTCATCGCCGCGTCCATGGAACTCATTGCCGTTGACATTTGCGGGCAGAATATCCGGCAGTGCCGAGCGGGCGATCCAAACCGCTAGGAGGGCAAGCAAAGCGGCCATGATCATGTAAGGCCTATGCACTTGCGCGGCAAAACTATCGAGCAGCGCATCGCGAGCTTCGAGCGTGGGCGCAGCCTTGACGCGGGCATCAAAATTATCAAGTCCACTCAGGACCAGCGCGCCGAATACAATTGGTGCCAGCAATCCGGCGAACTTATTGCAGATACCCATGAAAGCAATGCGTTGCGCGGCAGACTCTATCGGGCCAACGATACTGATGTAGGGGTTCGATGCGGTCTGCAGCAGCGACAGTCCAGCGCCGATAACAAAGAGGCCCGTGAGAGCGCCCGGATATTGGCGCATTGTGGTGAACTGTCCAAAAACCACAGCGCCGAGCGCCATGACCAGAAGCCCGAGCGCCATACCCTTTTTCATTCCGGTCCGGCGCAGCACGGCCGATGATGGCAGCGCCAGGAAAAAATAAGACAGATAGAACGCCATCGGCACCAGGAAGGCATTTACATCGTCGAGATCAAAGGCCAGCTTGACGAATGTGATGAGCGGCCCGTTGAGCCAGGTCACGAACCCGAAAATAAAAAACAGCACACCGATGGTGATCATCGGACCGAGGTGGCTATCGCCGCTAAGACCGGCGTTGGCGCGGCGGGATGCAAGATCGGGCAAGGCGGTCCTCTTGAAACGTCAGCGCTCAGTCTGGGCTTTTAAATACTGGCACACCCCAGACCCTTGCACTCCTAAAAACTCCACAGCAGCACCCTCGTGCTTTACTCCATCGCCGATCGTTTCTTCGTGTCTCTCATGCCGGCGTAAACCATAAGTGAAATGGCTATGCAGGCGGTCACGTAGCCGTAGAACCAGGTGGCGTGCCCTGCCTGTTTGAACCACAGCGCCACATATTCGGCGGTGCCGCCAAAAATGGCGACGGTCAGCGCATAGGGCAGACCAACGCCAAGCGCTCGCACATGCGCCGGAAACAGCTCGGCTTTTACCACCGCATTAATGGCGGTATAGCCCGACACAATCACGAGCCCTGTGAGCACCAGCAGAAATGCCGCTAACGGATCGCGGGTATCTTGCAGTGCGGTGAGGAGGGGCCAAGTGCACAGTGTTCCCATGATGCCAAACGCTAACAACACACTCCGCCGGCCAACGCGATCGGATAGCGCGCCAACGAGGGGCTGCATCAGCATGTATATGAAGAGCGCCAATGTCATGATCAGCGTGGCGGTGTCTTTGGCAAAGCCCGACGTATTGACCAGGAATTTCTGCATGTACGTCGTAAACGTATAAAAAGCGACCGTTCCACCCATGGTTAGTCCGACCACTATAGCCACCTCTGCGGGGTACTTCATCAATCCCGTCAAAGTGCCGTCGCGGTTTTGCGAATTGGCGAACGCACTCGTTTCCGGCATTTGACGGCGCATCACCATGACAACAATTGCGAGTGCGGCGCCGATGGCAAAGGGAATGCGCCAGCCCCAGGCATCGAGCTGGGCTTCGGTCAGCACCACTGACTGCAGCACGATCAGCACCAGCATGGCGCACAACTGCCCGCCAATGAGCGTGACGTACTGGAAACTCGAATAGAAACCGCGCCTCTCTGAAGCCGCCATTTCGGAAAGATAAGTGGCGCTGGTGCCGTACTCGCCACCGAGGCTAAAGCCCTGGATGAGCCGCGCCACCAGCAAGACAACGGGGGCCGCAACGCCAATCGTATCATATGTTGGCGTCACCGCAATGATCGCCGAACCAACGCACATCGTCATCACCGACCATGTGAGTGCCAGCCTGCGCCCGCTCCGGTCGGCGAGGCGGCCAAAATACCAAGCACCTAGCGGCCGCATTAAGAACCCGACAGCAAAAATGCCGGCGGTCGCCAGCAGTTGCGCGGTTTCGTCTCCAGCTGGAAAAAACGATTTGGCGAAGTACAGCGAGAAAGCCGCATAGACGTAGAAGTCGTACCACTCGACCAGATTGCCCGACGAGCCCGCGACAATGGCTTTGATCCGGCGCCGCATTACAACGGCATCTGTGTCGGTGGGACCGGTCACGGGTTCTCGTAAGTCGCGCGCCATATCGGCTGGGGTGAGATGTGCTGATCGCGGCCTGAAATGGACGGGATCTGATAGAAGGTCAGGTCCGCTGCATCGAAGAATCGCCCCGATCGCGGCGGACCTGACCCCACTATGCCACTACATTCGCCCGCTGCGGACATCTTCTTCTGGGTTGGAGCTGATCTTGTGGATGGCAAGGTCGGCGCCCATGCGTTCGTCATCGAGAGACAAGCGCAGGCCCATCGTAATATTCAGCAGGCCATAGACGGCGAATCCGGCAATAAAGCCGAATGCTGCGCCCATGACGCTGCCAACGAACTGAGACTGGAACGTAACCCCGCCTACGCCTCCCAGCTCAGCTAGCCCGAATATCCCGCACGCGATGCCGCCCCACAAGCCGCACAACCCATGCAACGCCCACACGCCGAGCACATCATCGATCTGCCACTTGTTGGTCGAGATCTGGAACATCTGAACAAATAGCACGCCCGCAACAGCCCCCGTCGCCATGGCGCCAGCCGGATGCATGATATCCGAGCCAGCGCACACGGCAACAAGACCGGCCAAAGCGCCGTTGTGCACAAAACCCGGATCATTGCGGCCCGCGATCAACGCTGCAATGATACCGCCGCACATGGCCATCAATGAGTTCACGGCAACAAGACCAGAAACGCCCTTCAGGCTTTGTGCGCTCATGACGTTGAAGCCGAACCAGCCCA
>JBEBJD010000121.1:0-2773 GCA_040080075.1 Hyphomicrobium sp.
CTAAACAGTGGCAGTTGAATACTGTCGTCGCCGTAGGAGACGGCGCGATGGTGATTAACGCGTCCATTGAAAAGAGTGATTTCGCAATCTCGACAGACCCCGGCACTAGCGCGAGTTGTTGGAATTCTGACTTGGCCGGTTCAATTTCCACGGCAATCCAAAACAAAATTTCCTCGAACCTTCCGGCTTCACTGAGTATTAAGTGCGGCAACCTCGACTACCTTCGCATCAGTAACCTTTTGTTCCCTGGTCAGAACGTTATTCAGCTCGATTCGACATTGGGGTTAGCAGTTCCGTACGACTTCGTTATTTTTGGCAATTTCGGGCAATCTGCGGGGGCAACATGCCAGGTCTCTTAACTCGTTTAATAAGTGCCTCGATGACGGGCGGGTACGCCGCAGCCCGCTCCCAACTTCGAGAGTTCCATACTTTTCGGTCCCTCATCTTGCCAGGGTCACTGATGCCCAAGACGACCTCGGCAGCGGCGAACATTGTGAAAGAACACTTTGACAAGGCACGCAGTGCCGGGATCACTAAACCGGAGCCAACAGTGTTGCGAATCTTAGTGGGCACCGAGTTTGGTTTCATGGGAAGGGGCGAAGATGGGAAAATAGTGTTCGACGGTATCCAGCAGATTGATCCGGAAATCTACACCGCCGCAACGCTGGAGGCGCAGCAGCAGATGCGTGAGATGCCGCCTGGAATGCTCTACGTATCACCGACCGCTATGATCGACACCGGGCAAACGATCGACGGCAAACCGGTAATAGAAAATCGGGGTTTTGTCGTGAGTTCGGGTCCCGACGGCGATATTGTGGAGCATACAAAGCGCCACACCGACCCCCTCGATAATGTCCGTCAAGGCCTAATAGTTCAGGGACACGGACCCATCCTAGTTGCAATCAAAGATGTGCTTGGCACCGGCTTGACCCGCTACGTTGCCATTGCCGTCTGCAAAGACTATCAGTCGGATCTCGTAAGTGGCAAGGTCACATTTCCGATCGCACCTGACCTGATTATTTCCCCTTCCGCAGGCTGGCCAAAGGGGATGTCGCCAGGCAATGTAGACGTTCTCGTAAACGATTCGCTCCACAACCCTTTTTTCTCCGGCGAAAATAGACTGCAAACTGGCGTGTGGGAGCCGACTGAAGAGAAGCCGGAGCTTGCTGGTTGCATAGAAGCACTTATACGTCCTGATTCGCCGGCGCTTTGCATCATCTCCGCTATGGGCCTGACCTCATTCACAGAGGCACTTTATGAGCGCTACACAACACCTGAACCCACAATGAAGTTGCTTCCCTATACTCATCTTCCGGAGCTGCGTGCCATCCTCACCGTCGATCGCCTGCTTCCCAGGCCGACGGTGCCCGACTCAATGATGGTTCAGATCGTCGATGCGAGCGATTCTAGTGACGCTAGCATTGTTACCAACGGTCTGACCTCGAAGGATTACGAACAACTTGCCTCCCAAGTTGCCAACGTTTCAGCAGACATTCCCCACGAGCTGATCACCAAGCCCCTCGATAGACTGATTGACGAACGGGTGGCGCAGATTCTGGAAGATGACCAAGCTCCGGCCTCGGGTTCCATCGATGAAGTTATTGCAAAAGTTGACACTGACGAACTTCACGCCGCGGTGAGTCAGCGCCTGTCCGATGTGCTCTGGGAAACAATCGGCGCTGATGAGACATTAACGCAGATCGCTGATGTTCACGGTGAGACAATGCTGCGCTTTCTTGTGGACGCAGCAGTTGCCCAGCCCCTCAAAGATCAGCTCACCGAGACTAACCGCAATACCAATTGGGTCGAATCTGCAGTGAGACGATCGGCATCGAGCCGGCTAGCCCACGCGGTGGCGGAGGAAGCAAGACAGGCGCAGGCGGCAGCTTTAGCAATAGCGACGCAGGCTGATGATCTGCGCGGCGAACTGGCGGCCCAGGAAAAAGCAGTAAAGGAGGCGCGCGCCGACGCCGCGCGTCAACCAAACGATTCTGGGCTAAAAGCGACAGTTGCGCGGCTTGAACAAGAGATCCAAGACCTAGTGGAGCGTGAGCAAGCTTCGTCTGAGCAAGAACAGGTCGCCAAACGTGAGAAAGAGGCTGCCGAGAAAAGCTTGAAGGAATCCGAAGAGGACGCGGCTAGAGCTAAGAGTGCAGAAGAACGAGAGACGGCGACTGTATTCCATGGCGAATAACGACTCCCACCCCACTCCCCTCTTTGATGGGCAGACGGATGCCTCCGCCTTGCTCAGCGATCAGCGCGAAGCGTTCCAGACCGTGCAAATAGATGGTGCAACCGTCATTCTAAGCGTTCGCCCTAACGAGACGCTCGGAGTGACGAACGGCATAGGCAGCGACTGGTCTGACGTAGCGGGTTTTTATCTATACGCTGAACAGGTAACTCTCGCAGGGTCGACACGACTGTCGCGGACAATGTGCAACGCGCACGGCAGCGCTGTATGTCCTGCGACGACGAATGTTGTGGCAACACACACCCTATCGATAATTGACAGTATGGCATTTGACGTAAGCGGCCAGGACGGTCCTTTGCCCAACGGCGTCAACGAAGGCACGACACCTATCCAGCCGTATGATGGCGGCGTTGGGGGCAATCGTTCACTTTATGTTGAGCGACTCACTCCGCAAACGGCTTCGATCGCAATCACGGCTACGGGCGGCGCCGGCAGCCCGGGTCAGCAAGGCGCTGCCGGTCGCCCCGGGGGCGCTGGTGGCGACGGCGGTGCAGGCGGACAGGTAAACATGCTCATCGTTCA
>JBEBJD010000248.1:0-12524 GCA_040080075.1 Hyphomicrobium sp.
ATTTTGGCGCGACGGGCCACTAGCGTTCTGGATCAAACGCTTGGTTCCGGGCGAACTTTTGAAACGCTAGGCTAACCCGAGATACTCAGTGCCATGATATTGTTTACGCTTTTTTACCGCTCGGCGGGTTAAATACGTTTCTTAATATTGATTTGGTCAGGGTGCCCATTCTGCCCGTTGTCTTACGACTAAGAAATTTGAGTTGGCGCTGGATCTCGCGGGGGGGTCTTGGCTGGCCCATCAGGACAAGTGGCATTATCAAGCCGCTTGGTAATTAAATTGACGCAACGAATTGCAGTTATAGGTGCTGGCGTCGCTGGGCTCTCGTGCGCCCGGGTGCTGCGTCAGGCTGGCTGCTATGTCGAGGTTTTCGAACAAGAGCGCATCATTGGCGGCCGCATGGCGACCGTGCGGCTGGGATCGACCACATTTGATCACGGCGCCCAGTACGTGACGGCGCGGCGGACCCGATTCCAAAATTACCTGACCGAACTTGAGGGCACCGGCTATCTCAGCAAATGGTCGCCGAAAATTTCGAATGGCGCACAAGCGGGCGTTACCCTGCAGGATTGGTATGTCGGCATGCCCGGCATGTCGGCGATCGTGCGTCCGCTTGCGGAAAGCGTGCGCATTCATACCGCCCGTAAAGTGCACACCATCGCCCGGGATGCCAAAGGCTGGCACATCTGGTTCGACAATCAGTCGTCGGTTGGACCGTTCTACGCTGTCGCTGTAACCGTTCCCGCCCCCGAGGCCAGAATGCTGCTTGGGCGGCTGGAGGGAATGTCAGATTTCCTGGCGCGGGTGCGCATGACGCCCTGCTGGGCCTTGATGGTCCAGCTCGATGGAGTCAATTTGCCCGATCAGGACGTGTTCTCCGACATGTCCGAAGTGGTGCGCTGGATTAGCCGGAACAGCTCAAAACCAGGCCGGCGCAGTACAGGTCACACGGTTGTGGTGCACGCGTCCCCCAACTGGAGCCGTGACCTTGAAGATGCCGAACCCGATGATGTGGCTGAGGAGCTGTGGTCGGAAGTCAGCCGGGGATTGGGGCTGCCGCCTGCCCGGCCATCGCTGATGACGGCCCACCTGTGGCGGCACGGACTGGTTGATCAGTCGGTCGGCGAAACGTTTATTTTTTCATCAGATCACAAGGTGGGGGCCGCCGGAGACTGGTGTATAGGCCGGCTTGCCGAGCATGCTTTCGAGAGTGGATACGGCCTTGGGCGTGCCATTGTCAGTTCGCTCGATTGAGCGTCCCCGATCTGCAAAATTGCCGCAACTGAGAGGTTCGCATACGCGCACCACACCCCTTGCCGCCTAAAAGCTGAATTGCCCCTGCCATTCCAAAGCGCTAAGAGACAATCTCGCTTTTGCTCTGGGGGTTAGAAATGGCCGTTGATAAACCGGCAGGCGGCGCCAAGCCCGCGCGGCCGCTTTCGCCGCATCTGCAAATCTATAAGCCCACCATCAACATGGTGATGTCGATCGTGCACCGGTTGACGGGTGCGGCACTCTATTTCGGTACACTTCTGCTCGCATGGTGGTTGATCGCGGCGGCAAGCGGACCGGAATATTTCGGCTACGTCAATGCAGTGTTCGGTTCGCTTGCGGGGCGGATCGTGCTGTTCGGCTATACCTGGGCCCTCATTCACCACGCGGCGGGCGGCATTCGCCACTTCATTTGGGACTCCGGCCGCGGCTATGATCTTGAAACCATCGATACGATGTCTTGGTGGTCGCTCTACATCTCCGTTGCATTGACTTTGTTAGTATGGGCCCTGGCCCTGTCGCATACTGGGAAACTGATCTGATGAATATGCGAACACCGCTCAAGCGCGCCCGCCAGCTGGGCTCTGCCAAAGAAGGCGCTGATCATTTCTGGAAGCAGCGTGTCACGGGCGTCGCCAATTTGGTGCTATCCGTTTTTCTCGCCGGTTTGCTAATCAATCTCGCAGGCGCCGATCATGCCACGGTCAGGGCCGCACTCGGCAATCCGCTGGTGGCATTGCCTCTACTGCTGCTGGTGCTTTCGGGCGTCATCCACATGAGGCTGGGTATGCAGACCATCATTGAAGACTATGTGCACGGCGAGGCGGCAAAGCTGTCACTTGTCATGCTGAATACGTTCTTCAGCATTTTTGTCGGCGCGGCTTCGGTGTTTGCCGTGCTCAAACTAAGCTTCGGAGGTTGAGGACCGACATGGCCGCCAATACTAAAGGCAAATCGAATGGCGCGTCGGGCGGCGCACCGGCACAGGGTGGAAAGTCGTATCGTTTCACCGATCATACCTACGATGTGATTGTGGTTGGTGCGGGCGGAGCGGGGCTGCGCGCGACCCTGGGGTGTGCCGAAGCGGGTCTCAAGACCGCGTGCATTACCAAGGTTTTTCCAACCCGCTCGCATACAGTTGCTGCGCAAGGCGGTATCGCCGCGTCGTTATCGAATATGGGTCCCGATAACTGGCGCTGGCACATGTATGACACCGTCAAGGGAGCCGATTGGCTGGGCGACCAGGACGCCATCGAGTATCTGTGCCGCAATGCGCCCGAAGCGGTCTACGAACTTGAGCATTACGGTCTTCCATTTTCCAGAACTGAGGATGGGCGCATCTATCAGCGCCCGTTTGGCGGTCACTACACCGAATTTGGCGAGGGACCGCCGGTGCAGCGGACCTGCGCTGCCGCAGACCGGACCGGCCATGCCATGCTGCACACCCTCTATGGCCAGTCGTTGCGCCATTCGGCCGAGTTTTTTGTTGAGTACTTCGCGCTTGATTTGATAATGGATGACGACGGCACCTGCCGTGGCGTTATCGCCATGTGCATGGAAGACGGGTCCATTCATCGCTTCCGCGCCAAGCGCACAATTCTGGCAACAGGCGGATATGGCCGCGCGTATTTCTCGGCAACGTCGGCTCACACGTGCACGGGCGACGGCAATGCCATGGTGCTTCGCGCAGGCCTGCCGCTTCAAGACATGGAATTCGTGCAATTTCATCCGACCGGAATTTACGGGGCGGGCGTTCTCATCACGGAAGGCGCGCGCGGGGAAGGCGGCTATCTGACCAACGGCAAAGGCGAGCGTTTCATGGAGCGCTATGCGCCACATGCCAAAGACCTTGCCTCGCGCGACGTTGTCTCACGATCGATGACCATTGAAATCCGCGAAGGCCGCGGTGCCGGCGCTGAGGCTGATCATATTTACCTGCATCTCGATCATCTCGATCCCAAGATCCTGCATGAACGTCTTCCCGGCATCACTGAAAGCGCCAAGGTTTTCGCCAACGTCGATTTGCGCCGTCAGCCTATTCCGGTCATACCGACCGTGCACTACAACATGGGTGGGATCCCGACCAATTTTCATGGCGAAGTGCTGACACTCAAGGATGGCGATCCCAATGCGATCGTTCCTGGACTCATGGCGATTGGCGAGGCGGCCTGCGTTTCGGTGCATGGCGCGAACCGGCTCGGCTCCAATTCGCTCATCGATCTAGTGGTGTTCGGCCGGGCCGCCGCGCTCAGATGCGCCGACACCGTCGAGAAGCGAGCCTCTCAGCGCGACTTTCCGGTGCACTCCATCGATAGAGCCATGGCCCGGCTCGATCGCTTCCGGCACGCCAATGGCGCTACGCCAACGGCTAGCCTTCGGCTGCGGATGCAGAAGGTCATGCAGACCAACTGCGCGGTTTTCCGTGATGGTCCGGTGCTCAAGGAAGGTGTCGAGAAAATTACGCAGGTCTGGCGGGACTCGAGCGATATCCGCGTCACCGACCGTTCGCTGGTGTGGAATTCCGATCTCATCGAGACGCTGGAATTCGACAATCTGATCGCTCAGGCCGCGGTGACGGTAGTTGGAGCCGAAAACCGCAAGGAAAGCCGCGGCGCTCATGCCCGAGAGGATTTCAGTGCGCGCGATGACAAGAACTGGATGAAGCACACGCTCGCGTTCGCCGACTGCGAAGGCCGGTCCGTGCGCCTCGATTACCGTCCGGTCCACACCCGCACCATGACCAATGAGATCAACTACATCGAGCCCAAGGCGCGGGTGTATTAGAGTGCTTCCGGGAAAAGTGTGAGCGGTTTTCCCGGCGAGAAGCACGACGAAACAAAGTGCCAAGGTCGTTCCACGATTCAACTAAGATCGGAACGACCCTGGAAGCCTGAGGATTATCGGCAAGAAAAAACCCCGGAAGGCTGAGAGCCTTCCGGGGTTTTCATTTGGCGCCGCTGTATTATTTCAGGCGGCCCTGTTTTGTGTGGACTGCACCGACTCTTGGGCCCGCTCCAGCATGAGCTGGCGGGCCTCTCTGAACGAGACGAGCCGTTTCTGCCCTTCATCCCACAAGCGCAACTTCAAGCACGAAAAACTGTCGCGCAAGGTCATGCGTTGGACCTCGGCAAGCTGCGGGTGGTCTTTCAGAATTTCCTGAAGGCGATAATAGGGAATGACGCTGCTCAGATGATGCACATGGTGCACACCGATGTTTGCCGTCATCCAGCGCAACCAGCCGGGCAGATCATAGTGGGAACTGCCGTAGAGCGCCGCGTCGTGACGGTCCCATTCAGGAGGCACCTCCCAAACAGTGTCTTCAAATTGGTGCTGCACATAGAACAGCCAGACGCCGATAGTCGCCGCCATTACAACAATTGGTATTTGAATGGCGAGGAACGCCGTCAATCCGGTGAACTGAATGATGGCAAATGCAATGGCGAAAATTCCCACGTTTGTGGCCATAGCACTGACCCAAGCCCAACGCGCCGCTTTGAAGTACCCTGTCGGAAGACGATTGCGCAGTACGAACACATACGCCGGTCCAACGCCAAGCATGATGAATGGATTGCGGTAAACGCGATAGCGCAGCTTGCCCCAGGCCGAGCGCGCCTCGTACTCGCGCACAGTGAGGGTGTCGATATCGCCAAAACCGCGATGGTCGAGATTGCCCGACGACGCGTGGTGCATGGCATGTGCATGCTTCCAGTCGGCGTACGGCGTGAAGGTCAGCACGCCCAGGGCCCTGCCCACCCAGTCGTTCACAGGGCGGTCCCGGAAGAACGCACCATGGCCGCAATCATGCTGAATGAGAAAAATCCTCACCAGGAAGCCCGCGGCGGCGACCATGAAGGGAATGGCCAGCCAGGCGCTATATGTCCAGGCGAACCATGAGCACGCCCACAGGGCTGCAAATGGGATGATTGTTACTGCGAGTTCAAAGATACTGCGCTTTGCATCCGGTTCCCGGTAAGGTGCGAGCACCTTGAGCCATTTGCGTGCGGAACCAGCGTTAGGTCTTGATGTCGTCTGTTCCAAGGTCGCTCCATCATCGATCGAGACGCGAAAAGCCGGAGCACGCCGCACGATGAAGCCCCCCGGCCAAATCCTGCGGGGACACTCGCAGACAATTTTGCTGTCTGCAAGAGGCGCCTGCCGCCGATCAGAACTTCTATGTCTGTTGATAAGCCCCGTATTTGGACGCTTTCTAGCCTTTTTTTGGCACAGGGTCGAGTGTGCACAATGGTGACTGCAGGAATTGTCCGGTCGCTTATGTAAGTATGCACCACGCACCCACTATCTTGGGTCGTGGCTACGGCCAATGTGATTTAGCGCAGCAGACCCGAAAAGGGCACCGATGAAAAAGGTCAAAGAGCCTCAGCCAGTTGCAGAATCGGACAGCCGAATCGCGCCTGAGCCATTTGCCGCAGTGTTGCCGGCCATTGCCGCGCTGGGCGCCATAGCTTCTGTGGCCACGATCAATTGGGTCGCACAGGAAAAAACCTCTGAAAGGACAAAGCCGAAGCGCAAGGCCGGTACTGCACTGCGGGATCTGGAAACATGCTGCCTTGGACTTGTTGAGATTTTTCGCCGTTTCCAGCGCCATCCCAAACTTTTTGCCGGCGAAGGCGGCCAAGGCTCATCGCCACTAAAATTCGGAGTCCACGGTCCGCGCGTCGACGCAGATGCGACACGGCTCTACCACCAGCTTATGAACGACGTGGCGTCCATGCTGGTCCTGGCGTCGCAGAGCGCCTTTGACGTGATGTGCGCGGTGGAAGATGGGGAAATCAACGCGCCTGAGGAAGTATTCTTTGGGTTTGGCGAAGCCCAGGACCGCCTCAACAAGCTTATCCAGGGCCGTGCAAGCATGAAGGCGTCGGTCGATGCAGGAGCTGAAATCGCCGAATTTTTGGCAGGGCTCGTACGCGAACTCAAGAAGCATCGCGTTGCGTAGGGCCGCCTTTGCGTGCCCGCCTCAGCGCAAAGAAAGTTGACACAGGCGGCCGTGCTGTCTCATGTCAATGTCTTGAAAGTCCCGGCACTCCAGCGGCAAAAGACCCTTTCGATATGGTTCAGCTCACTCTTCCAAAAAACTCCCAGGTCAAAGGTGGCAAGACTTGGAATGCGCCCGAACTCGAGGGCAAATGGCGCGAACTTCGGATCTACCGGTGGAACCCCGATGACGGGGAGAACCCGCACCTGGATACCTATTGGGTTAACGAAGATCAGTGCGGGCCGATGGTTCTCGACGCCCTGATCAAAATCAAAAATGAAATTGATCCCACGCTGACTTTCCGCCGCTCCTGCCGGGAAGGCATCTGCGGCTCGTGCGCCATGAATATCGATGGCACCAATGATTTAGCTTGCCTCAAGGGACTCGACGAAGTCACCGGGCCGGTGAAGATCTATCCACTGCCGCACATGGAGGTGGTGAAAGACCTCGTCCCAGATATGACGAATTTCTACGCCCAGCACCGTTCGATCGAGCCTTGGCTCAAAACGGATACTGCGGCGCCGCCCAAGGAATGGAAGCAAGCGCGCGGCGACCGCGAGAAGCTCGATGGTCTCTATGAGTGCATACTGTGCGCGTGCTGCTCGTCGTCATGCCCTAGCTATTGGTGGAATTCTGACCGTTATTTGGGGCCGGCCGTCTTGTTGCAGGCGTACCGTTGGGTGATCGATAGCCGCGACGAGGCAACCGGTGAACGGCTCGACAACCTGGAAGATCCTTTCCGGCTTTATCGCTGCCACACCATTATGAATTGCGCCAAGGCATGCCCCAAAGGCTTAAGCCCGGCCAAAGCAATTGCTGAATTGAAGAAGTTGATGGTGCAGCGCCGGGTCTGATCTCAGGATATTGAGTGCATTGCTAAGGACGATCCCGTGTTCGATCATATCAGTTTTGCGGTCGCAGATTTCGCGCGCTCCAGGGAATTCTATATCCGCGCCCTTGCGCCGCTCGGCTACAAAATGCTGAAGAATGTTGATCTGACGGATGAGACCGGTGAAGGCGGTTATGCCGGCTTTGGTGACGATACGCCCCGGTTTTGGATTGGAACGGGCCAGCCGATGACCGGGTCGTTGCATCTGGCCTTTGTGGCCAAGGACCGGGACATGGTGCGGGACTTTTACGAAGCGGCCCTTGCCGCCGGTGCCAAAGACAATGGCCCGCCGGGGCTGCGGCCGCATTATCATGCTAATTATTATGGGGCTTTTGTGATCGATCCTGACGGCCACAATATCGAGGCCGTCTGCCACTTACCCGAATAACGTCCGGGGGGACCTGCAATAACGTCCGGGGGACGCTGCGGACAAAAAAGAAGGCCGGTGGCGCATCGCACTGCCACCGGCCTTAAATCAAACCTCAAACGCTCAACGCGAAAGAGGAAAACCGCCAACTGCGCCTCGCATTGCCCAACGCGAGGCTGCGCGCCGGCGGGTTCGCCTTAGGCTGCTTTCTTCTTCTTTGCTGCGGCTTTCTTTGCCGGAGCCTTCTTTGCGACGGCCTTCTTAGCCGGAGCCTTCTTCGCTGCTGCCTTCTTAACTGCCTTAGCCATAGTTTTGTCTCCCTCTAAAGTTCGAATCAGTTCGAACACAAAAAAATATGACCAAATTTGCGGAATTTGTTGACAGGCAAAGTGAATTCCCGGGTGAGATTTCGGTCAATTCACTCAAAAGTGTTGCGTGAAGTCCTCATTTTTCCTGATTTTCGAGCACACTACGCCGTGATTTCAAATTCCAGCATGAGCGCAAACTCTAAACGGGCGGAAAAAAACCGGCTCTGGGAGCGTGTTGAATAGTTGAGATTCGCGTTTTTGAGGGATTGGCGATGCCGGAATTAGATTGATTTGAAGATCGCGAAGATCGTTGAAGGCGAGTCTGCATATCAAGGAAACCGAAAACGAGAGCGGCACGGACTTCGTACGCTTCTTCAAGAAATGAAAAATAGCCTGAGGCTTCCGGAATGATTTCGCCCGTCACTTCGCCCTGTTCGATGCGCAATCCCGCATCGTGCTTTTTTGCAACTGCCTGCATCCGTTCATTTTCAGCAAGGCAGTTGAGGATGACGTGGTGGATGCCGCGATTGCGGGCCGCACGAATGACCCGGCCCAGAAGTTCAGTGCCAAGACCCCGGTCCTGATGCGGCCCCTCGACCGAGAAGGCGGCTTCCGCGTCTTGTCCCCAGTGACCGCCGACCTGTTTCAGCTCCGCCGCTGCCCGCACCTCGCCGTCTTCGACGTAAGCATAAGTCAATGCGCCAGTCTCGCTCATGTGATCTGCGTAGCCGCAGATAAAACTATCCGACACGCCATGGGCAAAGCGCATCCGGCGGCTGACGGCGTCAAGCCGCAAAAGGTGATCGCGGAACATCGCCGACTCTGCGGGCCATAGCCTGCGCACGACGCCGGGCAATTCTATTGACGCCAAATCGCGTTCGTTTACGTCCGTGGTGGCCATCATGGTATTCAGCATCTCTGATCTATTCCTCGTCCTCACACAGCAAGCCGCAGTCCGCACAGCGAAACACGGCCAGGATGAGTACCTACTTCTTTGACGTTGAAGTTAACCCTTTAGAACCGCCATATCGTGACTATCGGACGATTTTGACTGCATACCAGCTATGCCACTGCGACGCCGCGTGCTTTGGGCCTCTCGCAGGCGCGCCGCGGACCATTGCTGGTGACACTTCGACGCTGGCCGGGCTCTAAAACGTTGAGTCTGAACCGTTGTTCATGTGAAATGTGGCGGCCCACTCCGGGGCAACCGCTGGAGCCAGCATGAAGCGATCAATTTTAGCGCACTATGAGAGCCAGATTGCTGCGGGTCAGCTACTCCCAGATCCGGCACAGCATGCTGCCGTGTTGCTACTCGACGATCTCTCCAAGCGACTGATGAGCCGGGCAGCGGCGCCAAAGGCGGGGCTGATCGCCAGGTTGCGGCGTGAACGGCCCGCGCCGCCGGTGCGGGGGCTCTATCTGCATGGCAGCGTGGGGCGCGGCAAATCCATGCTGATGGATCTCTTCTATGAGACGTCCGGCGTCGCAGCCAAACGCCGTTGGCATTTCCATGAGTTCATGGCCCAGGTGCATGATCGCATCGCGCGTGGCCGGGCCACGACCGACGGCGACCCCATTCCGTTCGTGGCGGTGGAGATGGCGGCCGAGGCGCCTTTGCTGTGCTTCGACGAGTTGCAAGTCACCGATATTGCCGATGCCATGATCCTCGGCCGTCTCTTCAAGGGGCTGTTTGAAAGGGGGGTGGTAATTGTCGCGACCTCAAATGTTCCACCTGACCGCCTTTATTGGAATGGACTTAATCGCCAATTGTTCACTCCCTTCATTGAATTGATTTTGTCGCATGTGGATGTATTCGAGCTGAAATCAGCCCGTGATTTCCGTCTCGAAAAGCTGGGAGGGTTGCCGCTCTATTTCGCGCCCAATGACGAGAGAGCGCGGGCCGATTTCGAGGGCCATTGGCGCCGGCTGACGGCCACATCGGTTCCTCAGCCCGCCGTTATCGAGGTCAAAGGCCGCAAGGTGCGCGTGCCGCTGGCATCGTCTGGCGTGGCCCGATTTCGATTCTCCGATTTGTGCGAGCAACCTTTGGGAGCGCTCGACTACCTCAAAGTGGCTCAGTCGTTTCACACGGTCATGATCGAAGACGTGCCAAAACTGGGTCCGGAAAAACGCAATGAAGCCCGCCGCTTCATAAATTTAATTGATACTCTATATGACCATCAGGTTTGCCTCATCGCGACCGCCGCCGCCGAACCGCATCTGCTCTATGCGCGTGGCGATGGAGCGGACGCATTCGAGCGCACAGTCTCCCGGCTGATGGAAATGCGCAGCGAGGCCTACTTGGCCCGGCGCCCGGCAGACGAAGCCGCGGCACATGGACCCTTTGCCTGAAAGGCGGACTTGAGCCGGGCTGGAATTCGGCTTACCAACGGCCAATCTGGTTTTTTCGCGTTTGCGAGATAGACCTGAAGCGATACGCAAGGATGCAGAATTCGGGCAGCCGTTCCTTTGGCAAGGATGCGGCGGCGGTAGCACTACTCAATTGAAGCAAATCAAGGGAATGGGCGAATGGCGCGTAAAAAGATCGCATTGATCGGTGGCGGGATGATCGGCGGCACTCTGGCCCATCTGATCGCTCTCAAGGAACTGGGCGATGTGGTGATCTTTGATATCATGGAAGGCATCCCGCAGGGCAAGGCGCTCGATCTGGCGCAGTCGGGGGCGGTCGAGGGGTCCGACAGCCACATCCGCGGAACCAATGCCTATGCCGATATCGATGGAGCCGATGTTTGCATTGTGACTGCCGGCGTGCCGCGCAAGCCCGGCATGAGCCGCGACGATTTGGTCGGCATCAATCTGAAAGTGATGGAACAGGTTGGCGCGGGCATCAAGAAGTATGCCCCCAACGCATTTGTCATCGTCATTACCAACCCGCTCGATGCGATGGTGTGGGCCTTGCAAAAATTCTCCGGCCTGCCGCGCAACATGGTGGTCGGCATGGCTGGCGTGCTCGACACATCCCGTTTCCGCCACTTCCTTGCCGATGAATTCAAGGTCTCGATTGAGGACGTCTCAGCCTTTGTGCTCGGTGGGCACGGCGACGACATGGTGCCGCTCATCCGTTATTCGTCCGTTGGCGGCATCCCGCTGCCCGATCTGATCAAGATGGGCTGGATCAAGCAGGACCGGCTCGATCAAATTGTCGACCGCACGCGCAAGGGCGGTGGCGAGATTGTGGCGCTGCTCAAGACCGGCTCGGCTTTTTATGCGCCTGCCACTTCGGGCATTGCCATGGCTGAGAGCTTTCTCAAGGACAAGAAGCGGGTGATGCCGTGCGCGTCCTATCTCAATGGCGAGTATGGCGTTAAGGGCCTTTACGTCGGCGTGCCAGTGATTATCGGCGCGGGCGGGGTTGAGCGCGTTATTGAAATCGATCTCAACGGCACCGAACGCGCCATGCTGATGAAGTCTGTCGAATCGGTCAAATCCCTGGTTGATAGCTGCGTATCGATCAATCCGGCGCTGAGTGCATAATCTCAGCTAACACCTCGTCCGCGCATGCACTTTCGGGACACGCCCGAAGTCAGCGGTGCAACAGTTCCTTCAATTTGCGGGGCATCCCCCCGCGAGAGGCTTTCGATACATGAACATCCACGAGCACCAAGCTAAGGACCTTCTCGGCCAATACGGCGTTCCGACAACCAAGGGGTATGCGGCCTTCACCGTTGAAGAAGCTGTCAAAGCGGCCAAACAAGTGTCGACGCCAGTGCGCGTGGTGAAGGCGCAAATTCACGCAGGGGGACGCGGCAAAGGCAAGTTCATTGAAAAGGCGGCTGGCGAAAAGGGCGGTGTTCGCTTCGCCAAGTCGCCTGAGGACGTTAGAAAACTCGCAACTGAAATGCTGGGCAACACTCTAGTTACGGTGCAGACAGGCCCGGCAGGCCGCGTTGTGCGCCGTCTCTATATTCAAGAAGATATCAATATCGGCCGCGAACTCTACCTGTCGGCGCTCGTCGACCGCGCCACTTCGCGCATTGCCTTCATCGCGTCGACGGCGGGCGGCATGGACATCGAGCAAGTCGCACACGAGACGCCTGAAAAGATTTTCACGATGACGGTCGATCCTGCCTGCGGACTGCAGCCGTTTCATGCCCGTAAATTGTCGGCAGCCCTGGGATTGACTGGCGATCAGGTCAAACAGTGTGGATTGTTGATTGCCGGCCTCTACCAGCTCATCCTGGAAAAGGATTTGAGCATGCTTGAGATCAATCCGCTTGTCGTGACCAAGGAAGGCCGTCTGGTGTGCCTCGACGCCAAGCTTGATTTTGACGGTAACGCGCTCTTCCGTCACCCCGAGATTGCGGCGTTGCGTGACATTACCGAAGAAGACCCGATGGAGATCGAAGCATCCAAGCACGACCTCTCGTATGTCAAACTCGATGGTACCATTGGCTGCCTTGTCAACGGTGCGGGCCTGGCTATGGCGACCATGGATATCATCAAGCTCTACGGTGCCGAGCCTGCCAACTTCCTCGATGTTGGCGGCGGGGCATCGAAAGAGAAGGTGCAGGAAGCGTTCAAAATCATCCTGTCCGACCCGTCCGTGAAGGGCATCCTGGTCAATATCTTCGGCGGCATTATGCGCTGCGATATCATCGCCGAGGGCGTGGTGGCAGCTGCCAAGGAAATGGCCATTACGGTGCCGCTGGTCGTGCGCCTTGAAGGCACCAA